>NZ_JAJQRC010000035.1:0-31980 GCF_046533115.1 Treponema sp. TIM-1 | reverse complement strand
GCCCCTTGGGGCGGAACCAAGGGTATGTACCCTGAGTCAAATACCTTATGAGAACAACATACCCCGACCGCTTGCGGCGGGGTTGTTGATTATACTAAACAATGGAAAAGGCAAATAAAAACCGGCAGGGGCTTTTCCGGTGGTAACCCGGGAAGCTCCCGGCAAGATCAATCTGCACCTCCGGGTTAAAGGCCTGCGGGCCGACGGGTATCATGCCCTGGAAAGTGTTTTTTTGGCCCTGGACTGGGGGGATACCCTGCGGATCGATGTTTCCAAGGGTCCGGGGGCTTGTGAATTGTTCAGGAATTGTCTGCTCCCCCTGGGGGAGTTGCCTTTTCCCCCGGAACAGGACCTGGCCTACCGGGCAGCGGTCCTTTTTAGGGCAAAAACCGGGTTTGACCGGGCCCTGCGGATCGAATTGGATAAGCGGATCCCCCTGGGAGCGGGCTTAGGAGGCGGTTCCTCGGATGCGGCGGCGGTTCTTTTGGCCCTGGATCAGTTGGCGGGGACCGGCCTGTCCCGGGCCGCCCTGGGAGCCCTGGCCGAGGCCCTGGGCAGTGACGTGCCCTTTTTCCTTTCCCCCGGGGCGGCCCTGGTTTATGGCCGGGGGGAGGAAGTTATCCCCCTGGAACCCCCCGGAAACATCCGGGTGGTGCTGGTTAATCCGGGGTTTCCCCAGGATACCGCCGGAGCTTTCCGCCTCCTGGACGCGGAGCGGGGGAGGGGATGGCCGGCGCCGGAGGAACTTGAGCCGGAGACCTTGGTCAAGGCCCTTGCCGGACCTCCGGCTTTATGGCCCTATGGCAATGATTTTTTACCCCTTTTTTTGGAGAGGGGGCCCGGTGAGGCTGCCGAAGCTTATGGGGCGATAATTTTGCGCCTTAAAGCCCTGGGCGCGGAATTTACGGGCTTATCCGGGTCAGGATCGACCTGTTTTGGAATTTTTACTAACGGAGGAGCGGCGGATCGGGCGGTAAAAGTCCTCATGGAGGAATGGAATTTTGTAAGAATCACCTTTCCTCTTGCGCGTTCGGGCAATGCGGTATTACAATAATATTATGTTAACCTGGACCGAAAAAAAGGAGAAGCGCCATGGAGATAACCGACATTAGGGTCCGTAAAGTGGCCGGTGAGGGTAAATTAAAGGCATATGTAACGGTTACATTTGATGACTGCTTTGTAGTTCATAATGTAAAAATCATTGAGGGCAAAAGCGGTGTATTCATCGCCATGCCAAGTAGGAAAACGAGGATAGGAGAATACAAGGATGTGGCCCATCCGATTCATCCCGAATTCCGTGCAGAGTTACAGAAGAAGATCCTGGAAAAATACGATTCCGGAAATGTTCAGGACGATCCTTCTGTAGAGATTTAGGACTATGGGCGCCTCCAAAACTAAACGTTTAGAGGTGTCTATAATTGGGACGTAGGCAAGTGGTAAGCCACCGGGTTTTGGCTCCGGCATGCACAGGTTCGAACCCTGTCGTCCCAGAAAAGGTATAACCCTTATTGAAAAGGCAGGGGCGAACCTTGTCGTCCCAGTATAGTATAACCCCTTGGAGGGCTATAAGAGGAGTTGCAGCGTAATGAGTCAGGTTGTTTTTGCGGCCCGGAACAGGGCCAACACAGGTTCCGGGGACGCTCGCCGAATCCGCAATGCCGGACGTATTCCGGCGGTGATCTACGGACGGACGGGTACGGCCCTGTCCATCGATCTGGATGCCTTGGAGTTTATCCATGGGGTTAAGGGTATTTCTGAAAGTACCATCGTCAAAATTGAAGTGGACGGCAAGGTCCACGATGCCTTTGTCAAGGATACCCAGCGGAATATCACCGACGGAAGGGTCCTCCATGTGGATTTTTACGAGGTAGAAAGTAATACCTCCCTGCGGGCCCGGGTTTCGGTACATATCCACGGGAATCCCATCGGGGTTCGGGAGGGGGGGATCCTGGAATCTCCCCTGCACGATATTGAGGTGGAGTGTCTCCCCAAGGATCTTCCCGAGCGGATCGATGTGGATGTTTCGGACCTCAAGGTGAATCAGTCGATCCACGTTCGGGATCTGCCCCTGGGTCCGGGGGTGCGGCTTATTTCAGGGGGCGACCAGGTGGTAGCCCTGGTGAAATTCGCCAAGGCTGAAACCGTCGCGGCCGTGGAAGAAGAGGTCGCCGCCCCTGAGGCTGAGGCAAAAACCTAACGCCTCAGGATGGATCCGCCCCGGTTCGGGATAAGGCATACGGTCAAGACCGTTCTTTCCCCCGGGGAGGCGGTTTTGGGGATAATGGCCGGGTGATGAATACCTTTGAAGAAGCGGTTGCCCGGGAACTCAAGACCGTGGTCCGGAAAGGCCTTCGCTTGTTGGCGGCCGTTTCCGGGGGCGCCGATTCCACCGCTATGCTGGCCGCCTTGGCGGTCCTGCGGCGGGATCTGGGGTTTGATCTTTTTTGTCTCCATGTGGATCACGGGATTCGGTCCCGGAAAGAAAGCCGGGGGGACGCCCGGTGGGTCAAAAAACTCTGCGCCGATTGGGAGATACCCTTCAGGCTTGTTTCCATACCTCCGGGAAGGGTGGCGGAGGCCGCCCGGCAGCGGGGTATCGGCCTTGAGGGGGCGGCCCGGCTCTACCGTCATGCCGCCTGGAACCGGGAAGCCCGGCGGATCGGGGCGGATCGGATCCTGATCGCCCATACCCGGGACGATCTGCGGGAGACTATCCTGATGCGTTTTCTGCAAGGGGGCGGCCCGGCGGGGCTCGCCGGTATCCCCCGATCCCGGGGCCGCTTGTTTCGTCCCCTCCTGGATCAGGATCGGGCCGCCGTACTCCGGTATCTGGAGGATCGGAATCTTTCCTACCGAACCGATACTACCAACGGAGATAACCGTTTCTTGCGGAACCGTATCCGGAACCGGCTCATCCCCATTCTGGACGAGTTGTTCCCCTTTTGGCAGCGATCCCTCCCGGTTTTGGGGGAAACCCAAGGTTTTGCAGCGGCCTTTATCACCGCCTCCGCCTGTCACGGGCTCCCCTGGGAGTCCGCCGGACCCCGGGTCCTCTCCCTCCCCCGGGCAGATTTTTTTGCGGCCCCGGAAATTATCCGGGAGGAGGCCCTGTTTTTGGCCGCGGATCGGCTGAAAGAGGCGGCTCGGGGCGTCGGCGGGTTTAGCCCGGACCGAGTCCGGGGGGCTGCCGTGCCCCGGCGGGAAGTTATCCGGCGTTTTGCCCGGGGGGGTATTTCAGCCCTGGATGCGGGTCCCCTGCGGATAGAAGACCGGGGGGATAGAATTTTCGCCCGTTCCCCCGGCGGGGAGTATGAGGCGGGGTTTTCGCGGTTGATTAAAGAGCCGGGACGCTATAAGCTAAAGGGGTTTATCATTGAGACGGCCGATCCCGGGGAGGGGAAAAAAGGCTTTTTTGCCCTTCTTCCCCTGGTGTTACGGCGGAATTTTCATGACGATGTTATTATGGTAAAAGGCCGGAGACGGTCCGTTAAAAAAGCCCTTGATAGGATGCCCCGATCGGAGTATACCGATATTATAAACATCGGGGATGTGGAGGGTACGGCCGCGGTAATCGGGCTGGACCGGAATGGACCGGTGATTTTATTGCGCAGGGAAAAGGAAATCGGAGCCCCGGGAGAGCGGCTTTTTTTCTTTTCCCTTGGCGGGGGTACTGATGTTTAATGATCAAAATAACAATATGCCGCCTCGGCCTTCATTACCGGCCGGACGGCCAAATCGTTTTGCCTTGATATTTTTTCTTATCATGGTGGGTCTTTTTCTTGCCTATTTTTTTAAGCCCAAGGAACCGGTCATCCGGGAAATCCCCTATTCGGCTTTTACCACCTATCTGGAGATGAATGAGGTTATCGCGGTTACCATCCACGACAACAGCATCATTGAGGGGACCCTGCGGGATAAGTCCTATTTTAAGACCCTGATCCCCTACCAGGACCCGGGCTTGCTGCCGGAACTGCGGGAGAAAAACATCAACGTATCCGGGGCCGTGGTGGGGATCAGCCCCTGGCGGATCCTCCTGGAATTCCTCCCCTGGATCCTCGGGTTTGGGTTTATCTGGATCATGTTCAGGAATATGCAGGGGTCGGGAAATAAGGCCTTTCAATTCGGTAAAAGCCGGGCAAAGCGGTATCAGGACGAGGGGAAAAAGACCACCTTTGCCGACGTGGCCGGCCAGGATGACGCCAAATACGAGCTGCAGGAGGTGGTGGCCTTCCTTAAGGAGCCCCAAAAATTCACCAAAATGGGAGCCCGGATCCCCAAGGGGGTACTCCTGGTGGGGATGCCCGGGACGGGGAAAACCCTCATGGCCAAGGCCGTGGCCGGGGAGGCCGGGGTAGCCTATTTTCACATGTCCGGTTCCGACTTTGTGGAAATGTTCGTCGGAGTCGGGGCGAGCCGGGTCCGGGACCTCTTTGAGCAGGGCCGGCGCAGCGCTCCCTGTATCATCTTTATCGATGAATTGGACGCCGTGGGCAGGACCCGGGGCGCGGGATACGGGGGAGGTCACGATGAACGGGAACAAACCCTGAACCAGCTTTTGGTGGAAATGGACGGTTTTGACTCCAAAGACGGGGTTATCATTCTGGCCGCCACCAACCGCCCGGATGTACTGGACCCGGCCCTGCTGCGGCCCGGCCGTTTTGACCGGCAGGTGGTGGTGGCCATGCCGGACATTAAGGAACGGGAGTCGATCCTCAAGATCCATTCCGCTAAAATTCCCCTGGCAGGGGATGTTGACCTGGTCCGGATAGCCCGGGCGACCCCGGGGATGAGCGGGGCGGAAATCGCCAATCTGGTAAACGAAGCCGCCCTGTTTGCCGCCCGGAAGGATAAAACCACCGTGGAAATGCCGGATTTTGAGGAAGCCCGGGATAAGATCCTCATGGGTGTTGCCCGGAAGACCCTGGTGGTATCGGAGAAGGAACGGCGGATGACCGCCATCCACGAGGCCGGTCACGCCATGCTCCACTATTTCCTCAAAAACGCCGATCCCCTCCACAAGGTAACCATTGTTCCCCATGGCCGGGCGCTGGGAATGGCCATGTCCCTGCCGGAGGAGGATAGTTATAGCCGTACCAGGGGCTGGATCATAGACCGGATCGTGATATGTTACGGCGGCTGGGTGGCGGAACGGCTTTTTTACGACGAGACCACCACCGGAACCAAACAGGACCTTGAACAGGCCACGGATATGGCCCGGCGTATGGTCTGTGAATGGGGGATGGCCGATGAAATGGGCCCGGTAACCTACGGTCAGGAGGAGGAACCCATATTCCTGGGGAAAGAAATCGCCCGGCATAAGGATTATTCTGAGGAGACTGCCCAACATATCGACCGGGCCGTAAAAAGGATATTAGACGCCGCTAAAGATTCTGCGGAGCGTATCTTGCAAAGCCATAAAAACGAACTGGAAAAGCTGGCCGAGGCCCTGATAAACCGGGAAACCCTCATCGACGATGAGGTACGGGTTCTTCTGGGACTGCCCCCCCGGGGGGAGCGGGGGGATACCCTTCCCCGGGAAAACCCGGGGGATCTTCCCGGGACAGCGGCAGGCGGGAGTCCCTCAGAAAAAGGGGAGCCCCCCCCGGAAGGCTAAGATGATCCGCTTTTTTTTAGGTTTGTGGTTTATCTTGGCCCTTGCTGTCCCCGGATATGCCCAGCACTATGGGGAGCTTCCCGCCGAGGGAGACGCGGCCATGGGGGAACAGTATCTCCGGTGGGTGGAGCAGGCCATAGCGCAGGGCCGTTGGAAGGAGGCCCGGGAGGTTCTGGAACGGGCCGCGGATTTTGCCGATGTTTCTTCGGATCTTTCCTATCTTTTGGCCCGGGCCCGGTTTCACGAAGACGCCCCCAGGGGGGCGGTGCTTGAAGCCCTGCGCCGCGGCCTTGCGGCGGACCGGTGGTATGCCTATTCGGCGGACACGGCGCGGCTCCTGGAAGCGGAGATCCTGATTAGCCTCCGGTCCTTTACCGAAGCCCTCAGGGTCCTCGCCCGTATTCCCCCGGGAGCCGATGAGATCACGCTCCGCCTGGCGGCCCTCAAAGGGTTGGGGGATAGAGCGGGTTTTCGCCGGACCATGGCGGCGGCCCTGGAGCAATACCCCTGGGACCCCGGACCGGTCCGGCTCCTCTTTGGGTTTTTCCGGTCCCGTTATCCTCAAATAAGCCATACCCCGGAATTATACCCCCCGGAAGATGAACCGGACGAACAGTCCCTGATCAATACCGCCCTCCGCCGGCTGCCCGTGCTTTTAGAGACGGACCGGGAGTTGGCCTATGGGGCGGTTCCCTTTATCGCCGATCTTGATACGGCCCGCCGCTTTGTTGCGGCCTACCGGGCCACGGGGGAGCCCCATCCCGCTTCAATTCCCGCTGCCCTGGACCTGGGGCTTATCGATGAAGATCGGGCCCTGGAGGAGCTTTTTTTTCCCCGGTTTTTAGTTTCCTCCGAAACCCCCGGAAGAATTATGGTGGACCGGGCCCTCCTGCTTTCCATCTGGAATCTTCTCCGTACCCCGGAGAGCCGGGATCGTTTCAGCCGAAACCTTTTGGCCTTTTCCGGTGTTATTATGGATGATAGGGATCAGGATGGGTACCCTGAAGCGAAAATCTCTTTTTCCGATGGGCTGGTGGAGTCTTATTTTTTTGATCCGGATCAGGACGGGCTCGCCGAGCTTTTGATTTCCTTTAACCAGGGTTTCCCGGAGCACGGGAGCCTGGTGGTTTCTTCTACAGCGGCGGCCATCGGGGGCCCCGGCGGGTTTGCCTATCCGGTACGGGACGAGGACCGGATTAAGGGGGTGATACACTGGGAACAATACCCGGCGGTGCGGGTTGTTTTTTTGGAAGGGGTAACCTACGTACCCCGGCCCTTTGAGTTTCTTTATTCCCCCATTAGGCTCATTGATTTTGCGGGGACTTTCCTTCCCGAAGCGGATCCCCTGGTGAGCCGGATAACCCGGCATACCCTGGTGTCTTTTTCCCGGTATGCGGAACGGCCCGGGACCAATTTTGATAAGGCCCTGGAACGGGTGGAGTTTGACCGGGGCATACCCCAAAGGGCGGTGGAGTTTTTGGATGATAAACCCGTTTCGGAGACCGAATTTAGGTCCGGCAGGCCCGTGGTTCAGCGGATAGATCTGGATCTTGACGGACGGATGGAAACCCTACGACGGTTTCGGGAGGACCCTTCATTCTTTTCCGAAGATTATTTGTTTTCTGATTTGTCCCGGTGGGGCCAGGAGGCTGCCCCCGCGGGGGAGCCCCGGGATAGGGTTTATCTCCGGGGTATTGAATCCTCCCAAAGCGATTGGGACGGGGACGGTATTTTTGAAATGGGGGAAGAGTATTTTAGCGACGGAACCCTCAAGAGAACTTGGAATTTGAACCGGGATGGGATTAGATGAGTAGACGGGCGCGGGAACCAATCGGGTTCAAAACGCGGTTTATCTTTTAAGGATGGAGGCGTTTTCAAAATTCCTCTGTAAAGGATTCAGGATGGCAGCTAAGGTCAGGGCAGGAACGGGGCTTTTTTTCTTTCTTTCCCTGTGGTGCGGTTTAGGATTGTTTAGCGGGTGCCTTTCTGCCGCCCAGGCGGAAAAACGCTTGGTGCCCCTTAAATCGTCCGGTCAATTCAGGCTGGATGATATTGCGGGGTATGTTTCAGAAAATCCTGCGCGGGCGATACACCTGGCCGGAATCCACCGGCGGATCTATGGGACGGACGGGGAGGATCCTTTGGCGGCGCCCCGGCTTAAATCCCTGGAAGAAGCGGCGGTAAGGAACCTTATTGAGTCCCAGGCCCGGGCGGTCAGGGAAAAACGCTGGGACGATGCGGCCTCCCTGGCCAGATCCCTGGGGGCATTGGAAATTGCGGTGGAAAATACCGGTATGGAACCGGATTTTCTTCTGGCGGACGCTAAGGATAAATTATCCGGGGGAAATTATCTAGAGGCTTTTCTCGCGGCGCTGCGGACCCATGAATTGCGGCCCCTGGAATTTGAGGACGCTTTGTTTTTTTTGGAGCAGGCGGTAAGGGTCAGCCAGCGGCGGGCGGCGGCGTTTTTTTTCACCGCCGCGGAAGCCCGGGGGGGGGCCGTCCCCGAGGAATTACGCCGCTATGCCCAGGGCCGGGATACCGCCGCGGATATGATCAAGGGGGTTGCTACGGTCCTGGTTGACCGGGGCTACCGTATAGAAAAGGGCCGGGGCTTACCCGACTGGGTTTTAGGCTCCGCTTTTTTCGTGGACAGTTCCGGTCTCTTGATCACCAACTACCATGTTATCTCCAGCGAGGTGGATCCCGCCTATGAGGGCTATTCCCGGCTGTATATCCGCCTGGGGGGCGCCGCAAGCCCCCGGATCCCCGCCCGGGTGATAGGCTGGGACAAGGCCATGGATCTGGCCTTGATTAAGGCCGAAATAACGCCGGAGTATGTTTTTTCCCTGGTGGACCGGACCATCCCCTCGGTGGGGGAAGCCATCTATGCCATAGGCTCCCCGGTGGGGCTTGAAAAGACCGTTACCGCCGGGATCGTGTCCGCCCTGGGCCGGCGTTTGCTTCAAATTGGGGATGTGATCCAGATAGATGCCGCGGTGAACCACGGCAATTCCGGGGGGCCGGTGGTGGATGTGGAAGGCCGCCTGGTGGGTATTGTTTTTGCCGGTATTGAACAATATCAGGGGCTTAACTTCGCCGTTCCCGCCGAGCGGCTGGCGGCGGCCCTGCCCGGGATGCTCCGGGGCGGCAAGGCGGAAAGGCCCTGGCTGGGGCTTACCATAGCCGAGACTGCCCAGGGGGCGGAGATTATCTATGTGGCCCCCTTTACCCCCGCCGCGGAACACCATATCACGGAAGGAACCTGGCTCACGACCCTCAACGGCGCCGAGGTACGGGCCTCCCAGGGGGGGCTTATACCGGCTTTGCAGGACCTTCTTTTCCCCAACCGCCCCGGGGAGCTGGTGGCGGTCGAAACCTCCGACGGTATCCGGCGGGTGATCATGACCGAACCCCGGCCCGAAATCCCCTTGGCCAGGGCCGCCCGTGTTGACAGCCGGGAACGGCTGGCGGCCCCCCTCTTCGGCCTTATCCTGGCCCCCACGGCAGGCAATATATTTACCCCCGCCTATACCATCAAAAGGGTGGTCCGGGGTTCCATCGCCGACGAAGCGGGACTTTCCGAGCAGGATTCCGTATCCATCCGGGGCTTCAAGGTAGAAGAAAAGGAGGGGTATGTTCTCCTGGATATCTACGTAAAAAGACGCCGGCTGGGATACCTGGAAGCCTCCATGAGGCTTCCGGCAGCCCTGGATTCCCCGGATACCCTCTAGTACCGGCAGGCCGAGCGGAAAACAATAGAGGAGCGTGAGTTCTATGAAAAAAATCCCCATCATCATGGATTGTGATCCCGGTCATGACGACGCTATTGCCCTGGTCCTGGCTTTTGCCAGTGAAAAACTTGCGGTTAAGGCGGTTACCGTCACCGGCGGCAACCAGACCCTGGCCAAAACCCTCGGTAACGCCAAAAAAGTGTTGAGCTATATCGGTAAACGGCCGCGGCTTGCCGCCGGGGCGGATAAGCCCATGTTCCGGGAACTTGAGGTTGCCGAAGCGGTTCACGGCGCCTCAGGTCTGGATGGCCCGATACTGCCGGAAACCGATTACAAAGAGGAGCCGGTTTCCGCGGTGGACCTGATGCGGCGGATCATTCTGGACAGCCCGGAACCAATAACGCTGGTTCCCACGGGCCCCTTAACCAATCTGGGGATTCTCTTTACCGCCTACCCGGAGGTCAAAAAAAACATCGCCCGGATAAGCCTGATGGGCGGGGGCATCGAATCGGGCAATTGGTCGGCGGCGGCGGAATTTAATATTTTGGTAGATCCCGAAGCGGCGGAAATTGTTTTTACCTCCGGCCTCCCCATTACCATGTGTCCCCTGGATGTAAGCCATAAGGCGCTTATGCTGCCCGGCGATCTCGAAGCCCTGCGGAAGCACGGCGGCCGGGTTTCGGTCATGGTAGCGGAGCTGGTGGAATTTTTTTACCAGTACCATCTTGCCCAGGGCTTTGCGGGCGCTCCCCTCCACGACCCCTGCGCCGTGGCCTGGCTTATCGCCCCGGAACTTTTTAAAACCGCGGAATACCACATCTCCATTGAGACCCAGGGTAAGTACACTACCGGCATGACCTTTGCCGACCGCCGTTTTTGGACCGATGCCAAACCAAACGCCACGGTCTGCCTTGATATTGACCGGCCCGGTTTTATCCGGCTGATTACCGAGGCCTGCAGGAGTTACGGTTAAAACCGGGCGGGGCTGCTAGACCGGGAGGGGACGACGTTTCCCGGTGAAGGAGCGGGCCTTTACCTGGTAAACCGCCGTCTCCCGCAGGCGGGACTCGTCAAAAACAAAGTCCCGGTCCTCTCCGGTTTGGTGTTTCATCAGGAGATTGAGGCCGTGGACCTTTTTTTCGTCCTCTTCCACGAATTCAACCCCGCCGAAGCCGATGATGCTTTCGTAGGCAAAACTGTAATTATGGGCTTCCCGGCCTTCTATTAAGCGGTGGCCGCCGTCCATTTCAAAACAGATCCGGGGTTTTTTTTTGAGGATGTCGATTTTTTTCCCCGCTTGGGCGCCGTGAAAATAGAGGAAGAGTTCCCCGTTTTTGTATTCATACCCGAAATTCAAGGGAACCACATAGGGCCGGTTATTTTCCGCCATGGCAAGCCGGCAGACCTTACACCGGCCGATGACGGCCAGGAGTTCTTCAATGTCCGTTATTTCCCGATCTTTTCTTCGCATAAATGCTCCGGTTAGTGGTAAGATAATCTGAGTCTACCATATTCCCACTTTAAAAAATACGGGAAGTGTGCTTCAATAAACCATGCTTGCGCATATCCGTAATTTTTGTATCATCGCCCATATTGACCACGGCAAATCCACCCTGGCGGATAGGCTTATCCAGAAGGGGCATCTGGTGGAGGACCGTGATTTTCAGGATCAGATCCTGGATACTATGGATATTGAACGGGAACGGGGGATAACCATAAAAAGTCAGGTGGTAACCATCCCCTACACCGCCTCCGATGGGGTTGAATACGAACTTAACCTGGTGGATACCCCCGGCCATGTGGATTTTACCTACGAGGTTTCCCGGGCCATTAATTCCTGCGAGGGGGCCCTGCTCCTGGTGGACGCCACCCAGGGGGTACAGGCCCAGACCCTGTCCAATATGTACCTCGCCCTGGAACACAACCTGGAGATCCTGCCGGTGATCAACAAGATCGATATGATTGCGGCGGATATTCCCGAAACCAAGCGGCAGATAGACCACGACCTGGGGCTGGATTCCGGGGAAGCCCTCCTGGTTTCCGCCCGGCAGGGGACCGGGGTGGACGAGCTTTTTGAGGCCATTGTCCGGCGGATCCCCCCGCCCATGGGGAAAATCGATGCCCCCCTGCGGGCCCTGATCTTCGACTGCCACTATGATCCCTACCGGGGGGTGGTGGTCCATCTGCGGATCTTCGACGGTTCCATAAAACGGGGGATGCGGATCCGGTTCATGTCCAACGGTTCGGAATATGACATTGAGACCCTGGGGGTTTTTAAACTTGTTTTGATGGAGGTCGATGAACTTTCCACGGGGAGCGTAGGTTATATCATCGCCGGGGTAAAAACCGTAGGGGATGTCCGGGTGGGGGATACGGTAACCGGCGCGGAAGCTCCCTGCGATTCCCCCCTGCCGGGGTTCCGGGAGGTAAAACCCGTGGTGTTTTCCTCGATATATCCGGTGGATTCCAACGATTACGAGGAGCTCAAGACAAGCCTGGAAAAATTAAAACTCAACGACGCCTCCCTGGTCTACGAAAAGGACTCTTCCGCGGCCCTGGGCTTCGGGTTCCGCTGCGGCTTTTTGGGGCTGCTCCACCTGGAGGTGATCCAGGAGCGGCTGGAACGGGAATTCGACCAATCGGTGATCTTTACCGCCCCGTCGGTAAAGTACAAGGTATACCTGCGGACCGGGGAAGATGTTTTGGTGGATAACCCCATGGAGTATCCCGAGGAGGGAAAGGTGGAAGGGGCGGAGGAACCCTATATCCGGGCTTCGATTATCACCCCTACCTCCTTTTTGGGGAACATCATGACCCTCTGCATGGAAAAACGGGGGGTCCAGACCAACATGACCTACCTGGACGAAAAACGGGTGGAAATCATCTACGACATGCCCCTTTCGGAGGTTCTCTTCGACTTTTACGATCGCCTTAAAAGCACAAGCCGGGGTTACGCGTCCTTTGATTACGATATTACCGAGTATAAACCCACGGAGCTGGTCAAACTGGACATACTCCTCAACGGGAAGGGGGTGGACGCCCTGTCCCAACTGGTGTTCAAGGGTAATGCCTACGATAGGGCCCGGCTTGTCTGTGAACGCCTGCGGGACGAGATCCCCCGGCAGCAGTTCAAGATCCCCATCCAGGGGGCCATCGGGAGTCAGATCATCGCCCGGGAAACGGTTAATGCCCTGCGGAAGGATGTATTGGCCAAATGTTACGGCGGGGACATCACCCGGAAGCGAAAACTCCTGGAAAAGCAAAAGGAGGGGAAGAAACGGATGAAGATGGTGGGGGACGTGGAGTTACCCCAAAGCGCCTTCCTCGCGGTGCTTAAAACCAAGGATAACTAGCAGGCAGTAACATTTACCAGGTTACCAGTTCCCCTAAAACCCGGTCCAAAAGCCTGATAAAGGGGTCGATCTCTGTCCTGACCCGCTTAAGAAAGGAGATATCCCCCGCAGGGGGCCGTCTGCCCCCGGTCCCGGCGCAATCGGGAAAGTGGGCCCAAAGGTAGTCTTCCCGGTCCAGAAGTTCTTCCAGGAGTTTCCGGGGGACCGTGGTTTCCCCGGTGAGGATCTTCCGGAGCTCGAAAAGGGCCTCCCGTTCCTCCCGGATAAAGGCTTCCACCGCCTTTTTCCGGCCATCCACCTCCGGGGCAGCGGGAAGAGGGCAGACCGGGTTTGGGCCTGCTCCCAGGAGATCCCGGGCTTTTTCCAAGGAGAGGGGAAGGGTTCCCAGGGGAAGCCCCGTCCCCATAAGGTCGCGGATCCGTTCTTCCCCGGCAAATTCCTGTTCAAAAAGGTCCCGATAAGAGGCCATAGCCGGATCGCTTCGAACCGTTATCCCCGATTTTGCCGTTTTTTTAAAGACCCCCCGGCGGAAGGCCCCCCCGGCGTTGATAAGGCCGTGAAAACGATCCAGCCGGAACAGGCGGTCCAGATGCCCCGGGGTGCCCCGGGCATGGTAAGCGTCCAGGGTAAAGGAAAAATCCAGGCCGCCGGTAATTATGGGACCCGAAGAAAGCCGCCGGGCAAGGGCCGCCGCGGTAAGCCCCACGGAACCCAGGGGCGTCACGGTCCCGGGAAGAAGGCCCGCCGTGCGGAGCCGCTTAAACAGGGAGAGTTCGGTCCAGGGGGTTACAAAAAGAAAGACCGGTCCCCCCAGGATCTTCCCGGTGGCGGGAAGGGCGGAGAGGTCCATGGCCGCCGGTACCTGCCAGCCGCCGGAACCGATAAAATCCCGAAGGTTCCAATGCTGGCTCTCCAGGACAACCGCCAGATCCGGCTTAATATTCCGGGTTTTAAGGGGGGGGAGGCAGGTATCCACACAGATGATCCTGAAGGGCCTTTTTGGGGGATCGCCGAGGTCCTTTCCAAAAAAACGGAAAAGACCTTCCAGGAGCCCGTCCAGGGAAGGACCGGCCCCCAATACCAGGACCGGGCTGTTGCCAAAGGAAAGGGCCGAAAGGTCATAAGTTTTTGGAATCAGGGCGAGGTTCCGCAGGGCATTTTGGGTATAACGCCGGCCCAGTTTTACCAGGGTCATGGCGTTGCCCCAATCAATGTGTATGTTTCGCCGGAGGGAGTTTGCCAAGGAATCGTAGATTTTGGGAGCAAGCTGCCATCCCCCGGTAAGCCGGAGGGTTTCTACCCGGCGGAAGCGCCGGGCCCCCCAGGTTTGCCGCACATAGGCGCAAAGCTCCCCTTCATCCCCGGCGGATACCAGACGCAGGTTTGGATTTTCCCGCAGGAGCCCTTCCATGGCGGCCCGGGACAGGTCCAGGAGCTGTTCATCCGCTTCCACACAAAGAACCGCCGAATCCGTGTCCAGGGATTGAAGCAACAGGGCAAGACCGTACCCGTATAACGGGGAGGGGCAAAAATAGAGGGTCCGGGGGGATTTGGGAAAAAGAGCGGCCAGCCGCTCCGCCTGACCTTGGGAATTTTTCCGGGAAAGAAGGGTTTTCCCCTTATAAAAAAAAGATCCTCCCCCCGGTCCTTCCGGAAACCGGGGCAGCCCGCCAGTCATGGGCTAAATAGAGGGCTGTAGGTATCTAAAATAGGTTATCCAAAAGTTATCTTCCAGTTTTTCGCTCCGCACAAAACGGTTCCGAATACTTTGATCGGTGTTGTTATCGAGCCAATAAGAAGAATAGGAGGAGGCGATACTGTCAATATTCTCTTTTTCCAGGGTATTTTCCTCCAGAGGAAACAAAACCAAGGCGTTATCCCCCAATATAAAGGGAGCGGAGGGACTTTGCAGGGAGGTGGAGAAGGCGATGCGCCAGAAATTTTCATTGGACACCGCCGACGCAAGCTCAGGCGCCGTATCACTTGACAGGGCTTTAAACAGGGTAAAATTACCGTAATTGAGGGCTATTGGTCCGAAGTTCTGTTTTACCAAACCCAATTCACCCGCCGCGGTGTCGAATCCCTGATCTTCCGCCCGGGCGATAAACTGTTCCGCCTTTTCTATCAGCCAGTCATCCATAATACCCCGTCTGAATCCGGTTAGATAGGTACGGATCTTTTCCACCGTATCCTGGTCATTCAAATCCGCCGGCTGGGGCGTTTCCTCCGCCCGGTAAAAGGCCCATCCTGAAGGAACCTTTACCACGGGACTGATGTCCCCCCTGGCGAGGTTCAGGACCGTCTCCCGCTCGGTTTCATCCGGAATTTCCTCGGTCAGCTCGTAGGCCATTTTAACACCGGTATCCCCGCCGCTTTCGGCGAAATTATCCTGAGAGTGGGTCCGGGCGGCTTCCTCAAAAAGCTGACCTCCCTCCTCGACCGATGTAAGGATCTGCTGAATTTCCCGTTCATTGGAATTAATGGTTATCTTTGAAAGGTGGACGGTTTTGAATAGTTCCTGGTTATTATTGGCAAAGGCGGTAATTTCTTCCACCGGATAGGAACTTAAGGGAAAGGCCGCCATGGCAAAGGTCCGTTCTTTGGAAGCCATGGCGCCGATAAAAGCGGCTTCTTTGGAGGACTGCCGCAGATCGGATACATCGGACAAATATCGTTGGGCAATAAGCGAATCCTGTACATCCTTCCACAGGGACAACTGGGTGGCTTTATCTAATTGCCGGTATTTGGTTAAGGAAAACCGGCCGTTTTCTTGAAATTGAGGCAGGGCCCGGACTTCCTTATCCACCAGCTCCGGGGGAATAACAAACCCGGCCTTTTTCATTTCCTGTAACATACCGATGTGGATTACCGTCTCCTCAAAGGCGGAACGCCAAACCTGGGATGATATGGAAAGGGCATTACTTTCGTTCATAGAACGCTGCATATATTGGGCATAAGAGGACTGTACCTGGGCTAAATAATTCCCCCGGACATAGGTAATGGGAATTTTATCATAGTAACCAAAGGTTAAATCAATATTTGCCCCTTCATTCGGAACCATGGCGGGGACCAGCACAAAGGCCACAATAACGATTATCAAAATCACGATGGTCCCGACAAAAACAAATGGATTTGATTTAAACCGGCGGATAAATTCACTCTGAGCGGACTTTTCCACCGGCTCCGCTCTTTTTTTCCCCTGGGAAACCATAGAATTTTATACCTCTTTCCAATAAATAACATCATGCGGCGGGAAAGTCCGGCGCCGATAGATTTAGAGCATACCATTTAAAGAGAAAATGGTCAATGATGGTATGGAACTTCCCGGGCAAAGCCGTTGCTTTTTTTCCCGGCGCCAGGGAAAATTTTTGGGGATCCGGGGGATTTACGCGACCAGATTAAAAACCGCCCCGGCGGGGGCCGTTGGAGCAGGGGCATAGGGCATAACGCTGCTTGCCGCCCGGGCCTGCCGTATTTGGTTTTCATATTGCTCGATCATGGCATCAATTTGTTTGTCTGACAGGGAAAAATCCGCCGCCGGTTCCGGTCTTTTTTTTATCTGGTTCAGTTGTTCGATAAGGACATCCAGGAGCTTCAACTTGTTGATGGTAACCCCATGGGTTCCCTCGGGGGCAGGGGTTCCGGAGACGTGTTTAAAGTGGGAATAAATATAACTACCCGGGGACACGGGCAGGGACATTCTTCCCCCCCGGGATACACTGAGGGCGTATCCTATTGTGGGAACTCCCGATGACATAATTCCCCGAACCATCTTTTTCCCTCCGGATTAAGGGTGATAGGGCTTAACCGCTTTTCCAAAACCGGCCATGTTTTTGAAACAGGCTTATGTACTATCGGTTAAACATCCTTACTTACAATATCGGAAGAAGAAAAAAAAGCATTAGGTATATTGGTGTTTACAGATCCCGGTTAAGCCGGACCCATTCGCTCAGGCGGCGTTCCAGGGAACGGATATCATTCCGGTTATCGTTCCGGATCCGGTCGTGGAGGTAGGGGAGGATAACCCGTTCTTTGATGGCCGTCCAATTCCGGGGGAGTATGTTGGGAGGGGAAAGAAAATCCTCCGGCGGCATGTGTCCCAGGAGATTTGGATAAAACTGGGGGAAGATGTATTCCGTTACGGTCCGTAACGCGGAAAAGCCGTTTCCAATGCCAAAGAAGGTTTCGGTTAACCATTTGTCCTGGCTGAACTCCAGGAGGTGGCGCTGGGTATCCTCCTGAAAAAACCATCGGGTAAAAACCTTCGCCGCTTTTTTAGCCGCACCCTTTTTACAGATCCCCATATAAACCGCTTCCTCCGACAGGGGGATAATGTCTTTTTCCGCGATCCAACGGAAATCAAGGTTGGCCTGCTTTTCCTGGGTAAGGGTAAAAAGATCCGCGCTGTTCATATAGGTAAAGAGGATCCGCCCCGACAGGGCAAGGTTAGAGGGGGGATCGTAAAAATATTTAAAAACAAAATCATCCTCCGCCCGGAGCCCCCGGTTGGCATCCTCGATCCAATCCCTGACATACACCATAGCCCGTTCAAGGGCTTCCGGGTCCCATGCCAGGGGGGCGGCCTCCCTAAAGGAAGTGTTAAAAAGGGTTGCCGTCATAAAAAGAAAATCATCGCTCCAGGAAGGGGAAAAGCCCATTCGGGAATAGATGCCGTTAGTTTCGGTATTGTAAGCTTTTCCCAGTTCCTTAATTTCATCTAAAGCCACCGTAAAGGAATTGGGGAGCAGATAACTGTTATTCCGGGCAAATACCAAGGCGGGAATGTTGAATGAAACCGGCAGCAGGTATTGTTTCCCCTCAATATTGCCCAAGGCCAGGAGGTGGGGATAAAAAGAATTTTTCATCTTTTCCCCGTCTGGTTTTAAAAGGTCATCCACGGGGCTGAACAGCACCCGGGTAGAGGTATTTTTTAGCCAGTTACCGGCGGCAATGTCCGGGGATGTCTCGGAATTGGCAAGTTCCAGGGAGAGGGATTCAAAGTACCGGGTTTCCACCTTATACTCAGCCTGGGCGGCGTTAAAATATTCCGCGTAAATGGCGAATTCGGGCCGGTCTGTCCAAAGGGTGACGGTTTTGGATTCAAAACAAGCGCAAAAACACAGAGAAAGCAGCAGGGTAACATAAAATCCTGGTTTCTTCATGACCGGCCCTGATATACGGCGGCTGTTTCAAAACAGCGGATTTTGAAACAGCCGCGTTTTATAGTTGTCCAAAATTCATCATCACCTGGTGAAGCCGCTGCTCCAAAAGCCTAAAGGAAAAAAACCGGCGGCCCAACTCAAAATTTTTTGCCCCCATAAGTACCCCCGCTTCGGGATTGTCAAGGATAGCCCTGACGGTTTCGATAATCTCCGGAGTTACATAATTTTCCATAACCACCACGTCAAAATCCAAGGGTTCTATATCTTCCTGAAAGATCGAATAACGGTTTACCAGAATCGGCTTTTTAAACCAAATCGCCTCCAAAAAGGCATTGCCGAAACCCTCGTAGGAGGAAGGATAGGTAACAAAATCCGCATTCAGATAGCAGTCCCAGAGGCTGTATTTTTTTGTCCCTAATTCGGTAACCCCCCGGTCAGCGCCGATGAGATCCGGCCGTACAATCACATCCACCCCCAGGAGGGCGGCATAGTCCATGGTCCGCAGGAAATAATCGGACCCCTCATCCCGTTCCTGATGGCTGATAAGGAGTTTGGCCTTTTTATCCTTCAAACGGCCGGCGAGTTCTATGGCGTGTTCGATCCCCTTCCGGGCCACCACCCGGGTGGGCTGGAGCAGCAGGGTTTCATCGGGGGCGACCCCCAGATCCTGCCGCAGGGTACGGGCGTAATCATCCAATGCAGGGGGAGCCGTATCAAAGTCAAAGACATTGGGAATGATAATCGAAGAAAGCCCGCAGCGGAAGGAGAGTTTTTGCCGGGCCTCGGAATTAATTACTACGTGGTTTATCGTATGCAGCCTGGGGGGAAAGGCCATGGAAAGATAATCTTCCACACAATTAACGGAAAAGCGCTGCCGCTCCCAGGAAAAATCATGGTGATGGGCAATGACGGGGATCCCGGTTTCGGCGACATATTCGGTGATGGCCAGTCCCAGGGGGATGTGCATGGGGATGGTCAGGGCGTTTTCGGCGATCAGGAGGTCCAGCTTAAAGGTGTCCACAAAATCATAAAGGGCCTGTTTTAAGCGGAACCGAACCGCCTGGATCTTCCCGGTCAGGGACTCCCCCCGGACGGTAGTCCCGAAACAATAACTCTGGAGCTCCAGGATCTCCGGATGACCGAAAAAAGCTTCATCCACCACCATGGATTTATCCTGCTGCCAATCGGAAAGCCCTGAAAAGAAAAAACACTCATACCCCATTTTTTCCAATACCTGCCGCCATTTGGCGGTTTCCAGGGAAACCCCATCGGTACCCTTAAAACGGGTTGAAATAAAACCAATCCGCTGTATATTAGTGGTTTTAGTTAAATACATTTTTTAATTATAAAAAAAAAAAACGATTATAACCAGACCGCAAGGACAATTTTTAGGGGGAAGCGGAAAAAAATTGCATCAGTTGAATAAAATAGTTAATTTTTTTATAGGCATCCGCAATCCGCTGCCCGATGGGCGTCCTTGAGACATAGCCCAATTCCTTCCAGTTCATGATAAGTTCATGGGGGCTCTTCTGAAAATCGTCGGTCAGGTTTTTTAGGTGTTTTCCCACGATGATAAGGGCCTGAGCGGCGGAAGTGATAAGTTCCTGGGCTTCTTCGTTAATATTCCCGATGATGCTGTTGATGTACCGGATCTGACTTTTATCCCGGTCTACCCTGAGCAGGGCGCCCCTCAGCCGGGCTCCGTTGTCACCCTTTTCCGACAAGGTATTATCCAAATCCAGGATATGTTCGGTCAGTTCGGTCACCTTGTGAAAGCCATCGGACATTTCCCGGGAGGCAGGATTGCTGGTCCACTGTCCCCGGATAAGGATGATGTCGCAGAGTTCCTGGATTTCCTTATCAATATATTCCGTAATAAAGGCCAGCAGGTAGTTGAGCCCCGCGGCGTGGGTAAAGGTCTCCAGATTTTTTTTACGGTAAATTTCGCCGTTTTTATCGGTATAATACCGCAGCCGGGTAATATCGGAGGTTCCAAAAATGTTGGTTGCCAGGACCTCTATTTGGGCGTTCCGCTGGGCATTAACAATCTTCGCAATATAATCCTGGACCTCGTTTCGTTTTGCCGCAAGCCAAACGTCAACCGCCGGTTCATTGGGGATGAGGGGTTTTACCATCCAGAGGGGATTTTTGGTTACGTATTGGAGGGTCAGATCGATGATCCCGGAATTTTTGACATCCTTGAGGTTCTGGATCAAAATATTCCATTGGTCCAGGGAAACGGCGGGGATCTGGCAGGCAGTAAAGATGGTAAAGACATTTTTCCAGTCCGGCGACGGCTCCAGGGCATGGGATATTTTCTGAAAATTCTCCAAATCCTGAACCAGGAATTCCCCTTGTACGGTGGTGAATTTTGGGGGAACACTGAAATTACCCGGCGTTAAATTGAGGTCGAATTTCCGCAGCAGTATAAAAAAATCAAATTCCACAAACTGGACAAAGGCCAGTATAAGATTGTAACACCGGTTTGCCGTTTTTATCCGGTTCACATCAAAGGTATCGGAAAGGGTAGTAAGTTCTTCTTTAAGCTGGACGATAAGTTCCCGGGGAGCCGTTGTTTTAGCCCGGGCTTCGATAGCCTCCGGAGCAAGGCGCCGCACCGCTTCTTTGGTTGTTTTGTCCATAAAGGCTTCAATGACGATATACCGCAGCCGGGCCAGTTTTTCCGGGTCCTGCATAAAGGCCCGGACCGGATAAATGGTTTTATAGATATCATAAAAGAACTGCGCCAGGGCCGGTTCATATTCTTCCGACTTTGCCCGGTAGAATTTTGCGTATTTGTTTTGGTTTATCTCCCTCAGTACCTGCCGCAATAAAATTTTATTATCCGACGCAGGTTCATTATCCCCGGAAATAAAGGAAAATACTTTATCTAAAAGGTCCTCAGCCATTACCTACCCCACTATAAACACCGCCCCTTTCATAGCGGTATAATAAACTCAAAATAGGAGGCGGCCGCAAGCATCTTGGCGTTACGGCCCGCCCCGTGTTCGTTTAGAAGGGCCTGTCGGCCAAATACTTATATTCTTTCCATACCCGGTCGACTTGGGCCTTGGCTTTGGTCAGCAGGGACTCGGCCCGTTCCGGTGAGGCGGCCTTAAGGCTCTTGAACCGGACTTCCTTGTACATAAAGTCCTCCAGGGCGGTGGTCGCCTCTTTGGAGTCAAGCTGGAAGGGATTTTTCCCCTGATCCTTAAGCCGGGGATCGTAACGGTACAGGGGCCAAAGGCCCGAAGTAACCGCCGCTTTCTGCTGCTCCATCCCCCGGCTCATGTCGATACCGTGGTTGATACAGTGGGAGTAGGCCAGGATGATCGATGGACCGTCATAGCTCTCCGCTTCCCGGAAGGCCTTGATCACCTGGTTCGTATTGGCCCCCATGGATACCTTGGCCACGTACACATAGCCGTAACTCATGGCCATGGCGCCCAGGTCTTTTTTGGTGATATCCTTGCCCCCCGCGGCGAACTTGGCGATGGCCCCCACGGGGGTCGCCTTGGACATCTGACCCCCGGTGTTGGAGTAAACCTCGGTATCAAGACAGAGGACGTTCACGTTCCGGCCCGCGGCCAGTACATGGTCAAGCCCGCCGTAGCCGATGTCATAGCCCCAGCCGTCACCCCCCAGGATCCACACGGAACGTTTGATAAAGTGGTCCGCCAGGGAACAGAGGTTTTTCGCCAGGGGCTTGGTTTCGCCGGCCAGGGCCTTTTTCAATTCATCCACCAGCTTCCGCTGTTCCTCAATGGCCGCGTCGTCGGCCTGGGTATTGGCCAGGAGCTTGTCGATGAGGGCCGGCTGGATCCCCCCGGCCTTGGCCTGGAGGGCCACTTCCCGGGCATGTTCCGCCAGCTTGTCGCTGGTAAGGCGCATCCCCAGGCCGAACTCGGCGGCGTCCTCAAAGAGGCTGTTGGACCAGACCGGTCCCCGGCCGTCGGCCCGCTGGGCATAGGGGGTGGTGGGGAGGTTCCCGCCGTAAATCGAGGAACAGCCCGTGGCGTTGGCGATCACCGCCCGGTCACCGAAGAGCTGGGAGAGGATCTTCACATAGGGGGTTTCCCCGCAGCCGCCGCAGGCGCCGGAGAACTCAAAGAGGGGCCGTTTGTAGGCCAAGCCCTTGACCGAGGCAAGGTTAAGCTCCTCCGCGGGAACCTCGGGCAGCTTGAGGAAATAATCCCAAGCCGCGGCCTGTTCGGCGTGGTAGACCGGGTCGTCGGCATAGGACTTCCAGGAGAGGGCCTGGGGCTTGGCGGGATCCTTGGACATGGGACAGATGTTGAGACAAACCCCGCATTCCATACAGTCTTCGGCGGAGATGATAAGGCAGGTCTTTTTGCCCTCCACCGGTTTCGGCCGGATTGCCGCGGTCTTAAAGCCCTTGGGGGCCGCCGCGGCTTCGGCGTCGGTGAGGTTTTTCATGCGGATACAGGCGTGGGAGCAAACCGCCGTGCAGTTGCCGCATTGGATACACACCTCGGGATTCCAGGAGGGCACCCGCTCGGCCACCGCCCGTTTTTCGTATTGGGTGGTGGCGGTGGGGAAGGTACCGTCTTCGGGGATCTTGCTCACCGGGAGCTTGTCCCCCTCCTGGACAGACACCGCCCCCAGGGTTTCCTGAATCCAGGGGTCCGTGGCGGTGGCAAAGGGCTTTTTCATCCGGAGCTTGCCGTCCGCGGCAGCGGGATATTTTACCTCTTCCACGGCGGAAAGGGAGGCGTCCACGGTGGCGAAGTTTTTCTGTACCACGTCGGCCCCTTTTTTGCCGTAGGATTTTTCGATAAAGTGCTTCATTTCCGCCACGGCCTGCTCATCGGGCAATACGCCGGAAATTTTGAAGTAGGCGGCCTGCATGACCGTGTTGATCCGGTTCCCCATGCCGGTTTTCCGGGCGATCTCCGCGGCGTTGATCACGAAGAATTTGAGTTTTTTATCGATGATCCGCTGCTGGGCCTCCCGAGGGATTTCGTTCCAGACCTCCGCCGCGCCGTAGGGGCTGTTGAGGAGGAAGGTACCCCCTTCCTTGGCGTTGGCCAGCATGTCCAGGGTCTCCATATAGGAGAATTTGTGGCAGGCCAGGAAGTCCGCCTTGGTGATAAGGTAGGGCCGGCGGATCGGTTTTTTACCGAACCGCAGGTGGCTGATGGTAAAGCCCCCGGACTTTTTGGAGTCGTAGGAGAAATAGGCCTGGGCGAAAAGCTCCGGTTTCGTATCGCCGATGATCTTGATGGAGTTTTTGTTGGCCCCCACGGTACCGTCGGAGCCGAGACCATAGAACATGGCTTCGTTCATCCCCTCCTCGGGGATCACAAAATGTTCGTCGTAGTCCAGGCTCTTCCCCTGAACATCGTCCTGGATGCCCACCGCAAAGTTAGGTATCTTCTTGCCGGAGAGGTTGTCGAAGACCGCCTTGACCATGCCGGGGGTGAATTCCTTGGACCCCAGGCCGTAACGGCCCCCCAAAACCAGGGGATAGCCCTTGAAGGGGGCGCTTCCCGCGGCCATGACTTCGCCGATGGCGGTACGGACATCTTCGTAGAGGGGTTCCCCCAGGGAGCCCGGCTCTTTGGTCCGGTCCAGGACGGCGATGGCCTTAACCGAAGCGGGGAGGGCCTTGACAAAAGCGGAGGCGTCAAAGGGCCGGAAGAGCCGGACCTTGAGGATGCCGACCTTTTCACCCTTGGCGGCCAGGTATTCCACGGTCTCTTCACCGGTTTCCGCGCCGGAACCCATGATGATGATCACCTTTTCCGCGTCCGGGGCGCCGAAATAATCAAACAGGTGATAGG
The DNA here is from genome assembly GCF_046533115.1 of Treponema sp. TIM-1. NCBI lineage: Bacteria > Pseudomonadati > Spirochaetota > Spirochaetia > Treponematales > Treponemataceae > Treponema > Treponema sp. TIM-1. The sequence goes on along the minus strand of NZ_JAJQRC010000035.1, from coordinate 8,313 downwards.
CCCGGCCGGTGAGTTTGGCGTATTTGTCCATCTCCGCCTGAACAATGGCGGGGACCTTATCGTAATACTTATTTACCCCTTCCCGGCCCTGGAAATAGGTGTCGGGATTTTGGGCGGTACCCCGGATAGCGGGTTTTTCCGGGGTAAGCCCCCGCAGGCGGTGGGCCCGGACCAGGTCATCGTCGATCAGTTGCCGCATCACGTCATAGGGGACTTCTTCGATCTTCTGCTGCTCGTGGCTGGTCCTGAAACCGTCAAAGAAGTGAAGGAAAGGTATCCGGGAACGCAGGGTGGATGCGTGGGAGATAAGCGCCAGATCCATCACTTCCTGGACACTATTGGAGGACAAAAGCGCCCAGCCGGTCTGCCGGCAGGCCATCACGTCCTGGTGATCGCCGAAAATGGAGAGGGAACTGGTGGCCAGGGCCCGGGCGGCGATGTGGAAGACCGTAGAGGTCAGCTCCCCGGCGATTTTGTACATATTAGGGATCATCAAGAGAAGTCCCTGGGAGGCGGTAAAGGTAGTAGAAAGGGCCCCGGTGGTTAGGGCTCCGTGTACGGCGCCGGCGGCGCCCGCTTCAGACTGCATTTCAACAACCTGGGGAATGGTTCCCCACAGGTTTTTCCGGCCTTGGGCGGAAAACTCATCGGAGAGTTCCCCCATAGGACTGGAGGGGGTAATCGGATAAATTGCGATTACCTCACTCAGGGCATGGGCCACATAGGCCGCCGCGGCATTTCCGTCAATCATGACCATGTTTTTATCGGGCATAGTACTTCCTCATTGGTAGGGTTATTTAATTTTAATCCGGGAAGACAAAATATTCAAGTGCGGAATCGGCAGGGACAGGATAAACGCATAAAAATACAAAAATTGAAGAAAAATAGCTACGGGCCGCCCGAACAGATACGCAGGTGGTTCCAGGTACGCTTTTTTTGATAAAAATTCATCCGAAAAAGGTGATTCACCTCATTTTTAACCGGCGAAGCCGTCATGCGGTCTCCGCAAAGCGGGGAATACGGGGACCTGCCCTAGGGAAGGCCCCCGTATAATTACCGCGAGATACGGTTATTCTACTAACAGGGTGCTGTCGATGATAAGACTCTCAATACTGCCGGAGCTTATACCGTCGTCAGCGGTCACCACCGTTATGCCTAGGAAATTACCCGATGCGGGGGTCGCACCTACGCCCTGGGTGTCGGTATGGATGAGCGTTGTACTTGGGGTGGGGGAAGAACCGGAAACCTTGGCGATGTTTTTACCGCCGATTTTTGATGCCGTGGTGAACCCGTTCGGAAGACTAACCCCCGCCGATGCGCCGCTCAGTATTTGGCTGTTGGCGTTTGCTAAAATAACCGAGCCCGCAATAGTAGCGGAAGCAGTCCAAGCGGGGTCTCCCTCCAGGATGAGCTGCGCCCCTGCGATGGGTGTATTATCCTCAACGGTTCCGCCCAGGTTTATAACCGCGGGATAACTACTATCACCGAGCAAAAGCCTGCTGCCGATCCCAATTTTTTGGGTGATGGTCGCTCCGGCCCTGCCGGTAAAGGCAGCAGGATCACCAGTATTTTGCCACTCAATGCTCGATACCCTATCATTGACCGCTGTTATTATCGTATTCGCCCAGCCAGCGGTAGAGGCGGAGGGAACCGTCCACCAGCCGCCCTCGCCGCCGACAATTTCGGTTTTACCGACAACCAGCTTGCCTTCTCCGAGGATCGGCGCGCCGGCCCCCATCCAAAAAATCACCCCGTCCTGGAGGGTAGCGGTCTTACCCTCGTTAATCTGGAGGGTGAGCGTGCCGCCGCCATTCGCAAAGTTACGAGTACCACTGCCCGACGGATAGGGGTATTGGCCCCACACCAACGCATCGCCGTTAAGTTCAAGTTTGTCTTTTGTTACGATAACCTCGCCGTTTAAGAGCTCTACCGTCGCGTCGCTGTTGATACCAAGCCGGTTTGCCCGTTTTGCGAAGTCTGTGGTCAAATCATAGCTTCCATAACCCGTCGTACCCGTAGAGCCGGTCGTACCGGTAAAGGGCACATTATAGTAAGCGCCGACGCGCCCGCCGGAGTAGAGCTTGCTACCCGCTTTTAAGATGATTTTACCGGTCCCTTCGTCAGGGGCGCCGGATCCCCAGGTGGACCCATTGGGGTTCATATCAAAAAACGTTCCGCCATCCTCGACGATGAGTTCCCCGATAATATTACCGGTCGTTACCTCAGCGAAGCTTGGGTAGCCGGTGACATTCAGATCGTTATTATACAATATCAGGATCCCGCCGTCGGCTACTTTAAGGGTTCCCTTTTCGGCAATGGAAAGGCGGTCATTGTCAAACACCAGGGTTACATTCTTTCCGATTGTCAGGGTTGCGTTATCGGGGATGTGGAGAACCGTGGGAACGACTTGTCCGTCCTGATAATCGTGAATGGCGACTACTTCTTTATAATCACCGACCAAGGTTACTTCGCCATAGGCTTTGAGTTGGTTTGCCAGCTCATAGGCGGTTAAACTGCCTTTGAGGGTAATAGTTCCGGCGCCACCACCCGATGTGCCCGAACCTGCCGCTGATACCGGATCGTCGGATTGACTGCATCCTGCTAACATCAGCAAGACGGTGATGATTGCCGCCATGCTTCCAAAAAAAAGGCTTCGTTTTGACATAAAGCCCTCCTTAAAAAATATACCCCCGGATCAGATCCTGAGGGTCCCCCGACGCGGTAACACGCCGGGGGTTTTAAAAAGAGGACTTACGCTTGTAATTATTTGCCCGAATGGACTAAAATTACTTTAGCGTAAGGCTAAACCCCGGTAACAGTGTTGATCTGGCAAGACTGTGCACTGTACCGGGGTCCCTCTTTTATAGAGACCCCTATAAAGCTCCGGAGGCTCGGGCTGTCGCTTAGCCGCCGGGCATTGTTTTCATCGTTTCAAACGGGCCTTTTCAAAATCCAAGTTTTTGAAAAAGCATCACTATATATTATATCACACTTTGGTCGAAAAATCCAGTTTTTTTAAAAAAAACGTAAAAAAAAGGGGGAAAAGCTAAAAAAGCGGAGTGAGAAGGGAAAATTCCCTCTTCCCTTCTCACGGATCCATTTGCCCGGCTCTTACCGTATATCGTAAACGCTCCGCAGCCTAATCCCCTGGGGGTTCCCGCTGAGGATGGTCACCGCCTTTTCCCCGGCATTCATGTCAAAATAGTTGTCGGAAAGGACCAGATCCTCGTTTTCATTGAGGATTTCCACGCTTTTGGCATAGGCCTCGGCGGTAACAACAATCCGGTCCCCCGCTATGCGGTAACTCAAATGGGGGTCCAGGTAATGGAAATGTTTGGGCAGGGAGAAGATCACCGTTCCTTCGGAGAGGATCTTTTCCCCCTGGAAGAGGTGAAAACTCAGGTATTCGTCGTACAGGGCAAGTTCGGGGACCGCCACCTTGTCCAGCCACACCGAGGAGAGGGGGCCCACGGTTACCGGCGCGGTTCCTTCCTTTAGAATCTTCGCCGTCTTGTCCCGGATCTCCCAGGCGGCCCGGAGCTTTTTTTCTTCCCGGGTCTCGTTGGCCACCGAGAGCCGGAAACTCTTTTCGATATCCCTCCGCTGGGTGTTTACGTTGGTATCCTGGGTGAGGATCCCCTCCTCCTGGCAGGAGATCATCACGGGCTCGAAAAACCGCCGGGCAAAGTAGTGCAGGGGTTTCCAGCGGAAGTAATAGTCCAGGGAGGCCCAGGAGGCCACGGGCCAGCAGTCGTTGAGCTGCCAGTAGATCGCCCCCATACACCGGCCCCGGTTCCGGCGGAAATGTTCTACCCCGTATTTGATCGCCTCCGCCTGCAGGAGCTGGGTGGCGTAGATCAGTACCTCAAAATCGGTGGGATACAAAAAGGTCTGGTAGAGATAGTTCATGATCTTCCCGTTGGCCGCGTTGTTCCGCTGGTGTTTTTCCATAACATAGGAAAATATGTTCCGGTCCCCGGGCAGGGTGTAGGTCTCCACGGTCTTGGGGAAGGGGAAGGATTGAAAGCCGAATTCCGAGGCGTACCGGAAAAAATAGTTCCGGTAATCCGAAAAGGGTTTGTTTCCGTGCCATACCTCCCAGTAGTGGACATCCCCCCGGTTGGGATCGTTGGGGGCGTCGAAACTCCCCCCCGAGGAGGGGCTTGCCGGCCAGTAGAAGGTCACCGGATCATGCTCCTTGAGCACCTGGGGGAAGATGTATTCGTACATCTTGATATAGTCCGCCTTCTGCCGGTGGGTGTTTACCCACATACCCTGGTCCACGAACATCTCCATCTCGTTGTTCCCGCACCATAGGCCCAGGGAGGGGTGGTGGCGGATCCGCTTGATGTTGTCCGCCAGTTCCGCCCGGATATTCCGGTCAAAGTCCCCGGTGAGGTCATAAACCGCGCAGGCAAACATAAAGTCCTGCCAGACCACCAGCCCCAGTTCGTCGCAGAGGTCGAAAAAGTAATCCGCCGGGTAATAGCCGCCCCCCCATACCCGGATCGCGTTAAAGTTGGCGGCCGCACACTGCTCCAGGAGCTTCCGGGTCCGTTCCGGCGTGATCCGGCTATAGATATTGTCCTCGGGGATGTAGTCCGCCCCCATGGCGAAGAACTGGACTCCGTTCACCTCGTGGGCAAAACTCTCCCCATATTGGTCCTTTTCGATATGCATGGTCAGGGTCCGCAGCCCTATCCGGCGTTCCCAGGTGTCCAGTACCGTCTCTCCCCGGCGGAGGGTTACCTTCACCGTATACAGGGGCTGGGCTCCGATGCCATGGGGCCACCACAGCTCGGGGTGGTCTATGGTGAGGGCTTGGGGGGAATTTTGGTATACCACGGTTTCTCCCCGAGGACTGGTGAGGACCGCCTCATAACTCAAACCCGTTGCCCCGATTTCTTCGGGGCTGAGGAGCCCCACGCTGCCGCCGGCCTTGACCCCCTCTATGCCCGGGGCAATCCACAGGGTCACCCGGTCCTTTTCGTGCTCCTGCCGGATAAACACGTTTTCCAGCCGGGCTGTGTCTATCCCCAGAAGGCGGATGTCCCGCCAGATCCCCGCGTCGGGCAGCCGGGGACCCCAGTCCCAGCCGAACATACAGTGGGCCTTGCGGAGGAGGGGGAAGCCGTCCATGCAGTCCGAGGAACCGTCGGTCCGTGTCTTTTGATAGGCCTCCCGGATAAATTGGGTGGGGGAATGAAACACTATCCGCAGGCTGTTTTCCCCCGGTTTCAACCGATCCTTGACCTCGTATTCCCAGGTCCGGTGCATATTATCCGCCTTCCCGAGGATTTCCCCATTCAGGTACAGGTCCGCTAGGGTATCCAGGCCCTCGCAGCGGAGTACCACCCGGGAGCTTCCGGAGAGTTCCGGGGACGGGGTAAAACGATTTACATATTCAAAATCGTTTTCCAGTATCGCCAGGGCCCGGTCTTCGTTGTCCCGCCAATAGGGATCCTCCATCTTTTTATTGAGGAGGAGGTCGTTATACACCGACCCCGGCACCTGGGCGGGGAGGTAGCCGGTTTCCGTGGTTTTTTTCATCTGCCAGTTATCGTGCAGGTTCTGTATGATCATGATAAACTCCCAATTTAATCCTAAAATTTGGTTGATTTTGAAGCATTTTCAAAACTAAAGCTTGGGAAAAGCCTCCGTGTTACGGGGGGCATGTCGTTTTGTGTCCTTTCTTAGGGCTTCGGCTTAATATTCAGGTTCACCCCAAGGGTTTCTTCGCTGTCCACAATGGTCCAACTGCTCCCCGGATAATATCCGATGGTACGCATCTGGTAACCCTTTTCCTCCAGTTCCCCGATGACGGCGTCCCGCCGATCCCCAACGCAGAAACCCAGATGATGTACCCCGTTGCCGTGTTTATCCAGAAATTCCTTGAAGGTACTTTCCCCTTCCCCGGCTTCATGGAGTTCAATCATAAAACCCCGTTCTTTAACGTCAATGACTGCGAATTTGAGGCCATAAAAAGCCTCCTTGCCCCGGTAGGTCAAGTTGGGGTTGTGGGTGGGTTTGTCGATACGGATCTCCGGTACCGGTACATTAAACAATTCCGCCCAGGCTTTGGCGGCCTTTTCAATATCCTTTACCACCAGGGCGATCTGTATAAACCCGTTCAGATCAATGGCGTTTTTCATTACATCCTCCAAAATTTGAAAGCGGTTCATGATCCCCAAACTCCGGTGAATTTTAAGGATATTCCATAATACTATATATCTTAAGAATAGGGAAGCGGTTTCAAAATGTCAAATTGTAAAACCGGCTTTGGGTCCCTGCTGTTTTTTTCAATTTCAACGGCATTGTCTATAATTATCCTTCGTAGTATTATCATGGCATCTTATTCCCAATATTACGGAGGAAACTATGGAAAAGCTCTTTGGATTACAGGAGCATGGGACCACGGTTCGCCGGGAGATTCTGGCGGGGCTTACCACCTTTCTGACCATGGCGTATATCCTGGCGGTCAACCCCGGGATGCTCGGCTCGATTGAAGGTATGAGTAAGGACGGGGTTTTTGCCGCCACCGCCATTGCATCGGGGATCGCCACGGTGGTCATGGCTTTTGCGGCGAATCTCCCCGTAGCCCTGGCGCCCGGCATGGGGCTTAACGCCTTTTTCACCTATACGGTGGTATTCGGCCTGGGATACAGTTGGCAGATAGCCCTGACGGCGGTTTTCCTTGAGGGGATCCTCTTTATCATCCTTTCCCTTTTTAATGTCCGGGAAGCGATTATCAAAGCCATTCCGGGAAACTTAAAAAAAGCCGTGGCCGTCGGGATCGGCCTCTTTATCGCCCTTATCGGGTTTGCCAATGCCGGTATCGTGGTGAACGATGCGGGTACCGTTATCGGCCTGGGGGATCTGTCGGGACGAAGCCCCTTCCTCGCCCTCCTCGGGCTCCTCCTCATCATCGTCCTGTATGCCCTCAAAGTTCCCGGCGCTATCCTCATTGGAATTCTCGTCACCACCATTATCGGTATTCCCCTGGGGGTTACCAATATCGGCCAGGGCTGGACCGCCAATGACTTTTTGCCCAAGGCCCCCCTCTTTTTCCAGTTTGATTTTTCCGCGGTTTTAAGTTTTAAGTTTTTCACCGTGTTTTTTACGTTCCTTTTTGTGGATATTTTTGATACCGTGGGGACCCTGGTGGGGGTAACCACCCAGGCGGGGCTCATCGATAAAAACGGTGATATTCCTCGGGTAAAGCAGGCCCTCCTCGCCGACGCCATCGGGACCGTCGCCGGAGCGGCTTTGGGGACCTCCACGGTCACCAGTTATGTGGAAAGTACCGCCGGGGTCGCCGCGGGGGGCAGAACCGGTTTTTCCGCCCTGGTAACGGGGATCCTCTTTTTCCTGGCCATCTTCCTCTCGCCCCTGTTCCTCCTCATCCCCAGCGCGGCCACCGCCCCGGCCCTGATCGTGGTGGGTTTCCTTATGATGAAGGCGGTTACCTCCATTGATTTTACCGATCCCACCGAGGGGATCCCCGCGTTCCTGGCCATTGTGATGATGCCCTTTGGCTACAGCATCGCCGAAGGTATCGTTTACGGGGTCCTCTCCTATGTGATCCTCAAGACCGCCACCGGGCGGGTTAAGGATGTTTCGGTGATAACCTGGGTATTATTTGTGATCTTTATACTCCGGTTCTTTTTAAGTTAGGGAGAAACTATGAAAGCGTGGTTTGTCACTTTTGCGGAATATACCAGGGAAGCGAACCGTACGGTGTATACCATCCTGGACGGCCTGTCCCCGGATGAACGGGAAAAGGAACGGGGGAGTTACTATGGGAGCCTTTCCGGTCTTGTCCTGCACCTGCTGGGGGGAACCCTCTTTTTCCATTCCCTTTTTAAGGACGCTTTGGGGGAAGGTTCCGCCGCGGTAACGGCCCTGGATTATCCGGCCGTATCCCTTCCCAAGGGAAAACTCTCCGAAGCCCAGTGGAAAAGCCTGGGGCCTGTTTTTGAGTCCGCCGACGGGGCGACCGTCAATTTTATAGGTTCCCTTGCGGATAAGGAACTCAGCGCCCCGATCAAGCTCAACTGGTATGGGGGGAATCCCCCGTCGGTCCCCCTCTCTTTCATGCTGCAGCAGCTCACCGTCCATGGGGTCCATCACCGGGGGCAGATCTCCCAGATTCTGGACGAGCTTAAGGTGGATAATGATTATTCCGGTATCAATGTGGCATTTTTGCCCAGATGATTCTAAGAACCCGCGCAGAAACAACATGACCGAATGGTCATATTGTTTCTTTATTGCGTAAGCAATTAGAATAAAATGCTCTGCATTTTATTCTTGCGC
>NZ_JAJQRC010000034.1:0-33855 GCF_046533115.1 Treponema sp. TIM-1 | reverse complement strand
CCCCCCTCCCCCTTCCCCCCCCCCCTTTTTTTTTTTTTTTTTTTTTTTTTTTAATTTTTTTCCCCCCCCCCCCCCCCCCCCCAGCAAGAACCGTGCCAAGTAGGGGCGAATAAGGCATTTTTTTTCAAAAAAAACAATACAGTGCTTTTTCAATGCTTCAATTTTGGAAAAGTAACCGTGCATAGTTTCTCTTATAAACTCCGAGTGTTTATGTGGCCGTATACGCCTCAATTTTATGGCGAAATTTTCATAAACATTAAATTTCTACTCCAGTTCACCACCTGGTTGGTTTTGAACCGGATTCCAGAAAAGGCGGCCAAGTATCTGCTTCTCTCTTACATCCAAGGTTGTTGTTTCAACCCTGAGGTTTTGAAACAGCCTCAATAAGCAATTTTATTTTAGGAGGATTTTGAAATGAAAAGACAAGGTAAAATCAATGGAATCTTGACGGGCTTGCTGATTTTTCTACTGGTTGCAATATTCGTAGGTTCCTGTTCTGACAGCGGGAATGCCGAAAGCACCGCTGCTCCTGTTGCTGCCGCTGAATCAGAAAAAACTCCCGTTCCCGTGGCGGATACCGGCAGTTTGCCCACATTTGACGAGTATCCCCGGCCAAAAATGAGCGTTGACGGCAAGAAGCTTGTCGTCGCTTATCTGTACGGTACCCTCGATCAGGAAGATGATAACAGGCTGTATCATCAAATCAATATCGAAGGATATAACCGGGGCTGGGAAATACGTTACATCCAGGTAGGCATGGATGAGCAGCGGATTCGTACCGGCTGGTTGACCGCAAACAATTTCGGCGTTGATGTAATTATTATTCCCGGCATGGATAGTTTAGCCAACAAGCAGGATTTAATCGAGGCATCACGTAATCTGGGAATAGGTCTTTACGCGTGTGACAGTACGGCTACAAAAGGCGTTATTACCAATTTTAACTTGGCTAACGGGGTCTGCGCTTTGGAACTTTTCTATAAGGTCGCCAGCGATCTGAACTTTGAAGGGGATTTCTGTATTACTACCGGTTATACCTTTGCGATGGTCTGGGAAAGGACCTTACCGGTAAATGCTTACCTGCAGAATGACGCGATTTTTCCAAATCTGCGTCTTTTGGACGAACAGTCCGTGGATTTTTCCTCTGCCCTATCACTGCAGGAACAGGTATACAACTTCATGCAGACCTGGAACCAAAAGTATGGTAAAGATATAGATGCGGTTTTCGTAGGCGCTGATGCCGATGCGCTGGTAGCGAACGAATCAGCCGTTGCCGCGGGCCGGACGATAGATGATCTTAAAATATTTACCATTGGCGGCTCGCCGGGCGTAGTTGCAAATATGCGCCAGGGTAATACCTGTATAGCGTATAATTATGCCCAATCGCCCGAATTTCAAATACACAGCATCTGTGAATTGGCTGCGCAGATTCAGATTCAGGGCCTTACTCCCGGCGATGGAAAATGTATGGCCGATGTGTCGGGTGGCAATACTACGTTAGCCGGTGCTATTATTACCAGGAGTACTACTCCGGCTGCCGGTGAAAGTGTTCATACCATTTTTGACTATTATGATGAGGACGATAAAGATGCGTGGTATTTCTGGACAAGCCCTGATTTCCCTGAGGTTTATAAGTGGCAATAGTCGGGGTTTCCTGAAAAATTCGTAAATCTTTTTCTTTGGCAAGACAAAGAAGGGGAGGTACAATTTTTACTGTGGGTGTACGGAAAACGGCAAAAATGCTAAAACTCCGTACGCCTGCAGTATGTAGGGCATCATATCAGGATAACCGGATCGCGGATGAAATAAACAAAATAGTAATGAGCGGTTAGTAATTCATCGTTGGGAAAGGAATGGGGAAATGTCGGAAGTAGCGTTTGAAGTTGTGAATTTATCCAAGCAGTACCCCGGTACGTTGGCTTTATCGGATTTTAGTCTGAAGATATATGATAAAAAGGTTCATGCTGTTGTTGGTGAGAACGGTGCGGGTAAATCAACGCTCTGCAAACTGATAACCGGAAATATACAACCCACTACGGGTGAAATGTATCTAAATGGGAATAAGGTAGTTTTTAAAAGTCCTGCCGATTCCTTAAAGTCGGGCGTGTGCATGCTCTATCAGGAACGTGATATGGTTCCGACTTTTACCGGAGCGGAAAACATATGTCTGGGAAGTGAACCTTCCAAAGCGGGTTTTATCAATTTCAGAGAGGCGCGGAAGAAGGCCTATGACCTTGCAAAGGAACTGGGAGTGGATCTGCCTCTGGATGTTCCTATCGCAAATTTGAGCGCGGGGACTCAGCAGATGATAGAGATTCTGCGTGCCTTTTATCATAAACCCATTTTTATGATCTTGGATGAGCCTACCGCTTCTCTTGGCGAAGGTGAAATTGAGCCTTTTTTGCAGTTTGTTAAACGTGCCCGTGATGATATGGGGCTGCCCATTATCTACATTACCCACAAATTAGAGGAAGTGTTTCAGATAGCGGATCAGGTAACGGTGCTCACTGACGGTAAACTTACTTTGTCCAAGCAGGTAACAGATACAAATTTAAAAGAAGTAGTAGCCGCCATGATACGTCAGGCTGAACTTGAGCCGGTTGATGTCAAACTTCAAAGTGTATCAGGTGATCCTATATTATCCGTCGGTCCCTGTACCTATGACGGATATGAGCATAAATTGGGTTTTAATCTGTATCAGGGACAGGTAACTGGTTTTTACGGCCTTGTCGGATCGGGACGTACCGAATGTGTAGAAATGCTCTACGGCCTCAGGCGTTCAGAAAAAATAGATATAACTTTTCAAGGGAATAAATTAACGCCTAAAGAATTATATCCGGAGGGAAATATAAAAAGGGGGCTTATTCTAACGCCGGAAATACGCGCCCATGGCGTGTTTATCAAACAAACAATAGAAGAAAATATTAACATCCTGTTTTTGAATGAAAAATATACCGCTCCGTTGCTGCGGTGGGTGAAAAAAAGTCCCTTGCGGGCATTTGTATATCAAATAGTAGAAAAGCACAATGTCAAATTGGCGAATGTAGACCAGGGCATTCTTGAATTGAGCGGTGGTAATATGCAGAAGGTTATTATAGGCCGTTCGATAGAGATTGAGAACAACAAGATCGTCGTGCTGGATGAACCAACGAACGGTATTGATATTGGGGCAAAATTTGAAATCTATCGGAAAATACGCAAGCTGGCGGAAGATCAGAACCGTGCGGTTCTTTTTGTCTCATCCGAAATTAACGAATTGCTGACTGTCTGCGATCAAATATATGTTTTTGTTGATGGTGATATCGTTGGTATGTTTAAGCGGGATGAATTCTCGAAGATGGATATCTTAAATTTAGCACTTGGAAGGGGAGTATGAGTAAAATTAACACCGCAGGTCCTGTAAGAAACGCCAAACTCATGTTTTTTGTCAAGTATTTTCTCCTGTTTTTGGTTATTGCCGTAGCCATAGGGTTTGGCATTGTGGAACCAAGATTCTTCCGCTCGGGAAACCTTATGGAGGTTATGCGTTCGTCGGTAACCTTAAGTACCATGGCGATTGGTTTATGTTTTGTATTTTCCGTAGGTGAAATTGACTTTGCGGCCGCCTATGAAATGGCCATGGGCGCCGTCGTTATCGGAAAAATTATGCATCAGCCTGCATTTAGGCACTTATATCCCCTTGCAATCGTTTTGACACTACTGATAATGGCCTGTGTAGGACTGGCTAATGCTTTTTTGGTTATTAAAATCAGGATGCCGGCTTTTATCGCAACGCTGGGTATGTCCACCATGCTTTCAGGCGTTTGTAAAAATCTTACCGGAGGCGGCAACTATGTTTCTGTTAACTGGCCTCCGATATTTACTTATTTGGGACAGAAATTTACTTTCGGCCTGATTCCAAATCCTCTATGGGTTCTGCTGATATGCGCTATTCTTGCGTATATTATTTTGGCAAAACTGCGTATAGGCCGCTATTTTTATGCGGTAGGTAATAATCCTGAAGCCGCGGCTCATGTAGGTATCAATGTTCGAAGGACGAAAGCCCTTGGATTTGTCTTATGTACAATGTTCATATCCACTGCTGGTATTGTATCCGCGGCTACTATACGCATGGTTAGTCCCAGTATGGGTAATGAGAGTATGCTTGGCGCTATAAGTGCCTTGATGCTTGGCGCCACATTCCTGCGTCCCGGCGTATTTAATATTCCCGGAGCGGTACTTGGCGGAGTTCTTTTGGCTATCATTCAAAATGGCCTTGTTATGATTAACGCTTCCTATTGGCTTAAAGATGTAGTGCAGGCAACCATACTCCTGTTCTCGGTCGGTTTTATTTCGTTTATGGGAGCGGGGCTTAAGGTAAAGGCGCTATAATTGCGGGCTATATTTTAGTTTTCCTATCTCAAAGATTTTTTTGGAGGAAGAAAGATGACAGAGAAAGAATTGCTTACCCTGGCGGTAAAATTTACAGAGGCATTGATTCATAATAGGCCGCAGGATGTTCCGACAGCGCCGAATTGCAAATGTACCTACGAAGGGCCAAAAGTGGAATTGGGAAAAGGCGATGTATGGGGCATACCCCGCCGAATACCTTACCGGCAAACCTTTGTCGATCCCTTAACCAATACGGTCTGTTTTTCCGGTGTAATAACCAATAATGTTGGACTTAAAATCATGAAGGTAGAGGATCCAAAGTGGCTGCACGGTCCCCAGAAATGGTGGATATACTATGCCCGCCTTACCGCTAACTCAGAAGGTAAATTAATCGAAATCGAAGAAGTTGCCCGCCCTGAGACCGGTTCTGCCCTGTGGGTCCTGCCCCACCAGATGACGCCTCCCCGGATCATGGAAACTCCCCTGCCGGAAAAGGCTAAATCTACCAGGGAAGAGATGATTAAGATCGTGTCTTTGTACTGGGACGGTGTACAAAAGATTGTTGATTCAAAAATTGTTCCAATTCACCCCGATGCCCGGCGTTTTGAAGTAGGAACCCCGGTTACCGACGAAATGTTCCACCCGGAAAGCGTACGAACGGCGTATGACAACGCGGAATTTAAATGGGATTGTATTAAACGACGCTACCCCGTAGTGGATGTAGATACGGGCATCTGTATTTCCACTACTCATATGGTTAACTGTCCGCCTTCTGAGCCGCCGGGATACGTCACGGATATCTTCAAGATCGAATATGGTCTAATCAAGTATATCTATGCTTTCCATGACTGGCATATTGATTATATAGATTGGGAAGGTGTTGGGCCTCAAACCGCGGCGGAATGTAAATAGGCAGGCATACTCCTGTTCTCAGTAGTATTATTTCATATATGGGAGCATGTTTAAAAAAATGCTTTAGCTGGTAAATTGGAGGTATTATTTATGGATACTTCTCGTATACACATTACGCCAAATGATTTCCTTTTCAATGTTGATGAGTTTGCTGACGGTAGCGATCCGAGGGCGCGTTGTAAACTTTTTATTCAACCCGGGCCATACGGTCTCAACGAAGTCGCCGATGCGAATTACTATATTGATAACCGAGTACCATCCCACGAACACATGAACGGTTATGAGACTTTTCTCGTGGATAAAGGGTCTTTTGAAATTCTCTCGCTTTCCAAGAAAGCTCCTGTACACAAAGGCGACATTGTACACATTATGCCATTTACCCCTCATTCCGTACATTGCCTCGAAGATGACAGCATCTGGCGTGCGTTTCATCAGGGGCTTTGGCTTACCCCGTTCATGATAGAAGAACGTGCTTTCCGTGATCGTCATAAGGACATATACTTAAGTCCGGAGTTCAAGAAAGCCAACGCTACTCGTGACAAATCATCATGGTACGATTATATAATTCCAGAATGCCGGGATGTGCCTCCGGAACAAATTCACTGCATCAGGCCGTATGAATTTGCCTTTGCCGAGTATTCTTTCGAGGGGATATCATTAAAGCTCAAAGTCGGGCGCTGGGAGACAATGGGGCTCAAAGAAGTCTGGCAACTTCGCCTGGAGAAAGGATTTAAGTTATCCTGGGAAGAGACGCATCCCTTCCCTCACCTCTATGATGTATTCAGTGGTTCTGTTCGTGTAAGCCTTGAAGGTATGGAGCCGTTCACCGCCAACACACGGGATCTGTTGCATATACCTAAATTCTTTAAAGGTTCTGTGGAAGCGCTTGAGGATACTGTTCTGCTGGACATAGGTTGCCAGGGGTTCTTAACACGATATATGGATGAGATAAATTTTTACAAACAAAAAGAACCAAAAAAACTTAAAGATTGCGCTTTCGTTAAGGAAATAATGTTAAAGAACGATTATCATGTTTCTTTTGAGTTATTGTAATGGGGTTGTTCGCTTGAACAACGATATCCCGCCAAAGCTGCGAACTATGGTTCAATTAGTCTGTACGTTGTCTTTCCGGTGCGTTTGGCGGACCGTGGAGGCCCGGCTGGTTTGAGATTGACTGTTGCTCCGCCGGGATGATCTATTGCTTTAGATTGCTTTTTCAAAATGAGGCGAACCCGCCCTTGTGTTATATTTTCGATGAGACACCGTGCCGACTTGGTAATAAGGCACGGTAGTGTATAATATGAGATACAGAGAGCACATTGTATGAAAAACAGAACCAAATTAGCCTCTATTGCCCTCCTGTGGGTGCTTTATGCGGCCTATACAAGCATAGGGCTCCAAGGCACCCTACTGGGTACCGCATGGCCGGTGATGTACCGGGATCTGAATCTGCCCCTGTACTATGCCGGGGTTTTTCAAATGGTGATGGTCGGGGCCACCGTAATAGCCAACCTTCTCTGCGGTCGGACGATCAGGATATTGGGATCGTACCGGGCCGGTACGGTGTCGGCGGCGCTGATCGCCCTTGGACTCCTCGGCTTCTGTCTGGCTCCCTTTGGGGCTCTCCTGTTCGTCTGGTCTTTTGTACTGGGATACGGTACCGGCCTGCTGGACACGTCCTTCAATAACTTCACTGCCATCCATTATCAGGCCCGGTATGTGAACTGGCTCCACTGTTTCTTTGGCGCCGGGGCGGCCCTCAGCCCCCTTATCATGTCATATTTCATTTCCCATGGAAAAAGGTGGCAGTCAGGTTATTTCTCCGTATCCATGATCTGCTGGGGGGTTACGGCGATGCTGCTGCTTTCCTTCCCCCTGTGGAAGCGGGTGAGTTCCGCTCCCGCTATGCCGGAGATGCCGTCTGCCGGGGAGGACAGGGAAAGGAAGAAGGTATTGACCATCCCCGGGGTCAAGGCCACGCTGCTCTCCTTCTTCTGCGAGGGCTCTATCCTCGGGATGGTCCAGGTCTGGGCTCCTACCTACTTGACAATGCAAAAAGGACTTCCGGCAGAAACTGCCGGAAGCTGGATTTCGGCCTTTTTTATCTTTATCGTGGTTTGTCGTCTTATCATAGGGATCATCAACGAAGCCCTGCCGGGCAGGACACTCATCCGATTGGGCTGCGGTATCATGTTTCTGGGCTGCGTTTTTCTGTTCCTACCTGGAACATGGTTTTCGTTGGCGGCCCTGGTCCTTTTGGGCTTCGGGATGGCCCCTGTTGTCCCCAGCATAATCCACGAAACTCCCATACGCTTCGGTGCCGCCAATTCCTCGGCAATCACGGGATATCAGTTCGCCGTGAGTAATATCGGTGCCATCGGGATTCCCGCCGCAGGAGGTTTTGTCATCACCAACATCAGTATGACTGCATACCCCTTCCTTCTGTTTCTGCTCATGGCCCTCATGACGTTAAGCGCCTGGTGGGATGCCCTGCCTGAAACTTCCTCGCATCCTGCCTGACGGCGGATTTCTCTGAGATGGGGCGGAACGGGAATGAGGAACAGGAGGAACTCCGCACGGCCTCCCCCCTGTTCAAAGGAACCCCGGGCAATTTTTGCCCTCCTTTTTCATACTTGTCAGAACTCCCCCGCTGCCCTACAATGACTGGTGGGGTTTTCCGGGAACTAAACCGGAGGGGGCGGAGGCTCCCGTAAGGACCTGTGCAGAAACAATATGACCATTCGGTCATATTATTTCTGCGTGGGTCCTAAGCCTAATTCAGAGGAAGCCATGAAGCAAATCCTTGTTATCGATGAATCACCCCTACTTCGTGAATATTTACGGTTGAAACTGGATAATCCGGAGGTGGAAGTAATCGCTGCCATTAATACCCTGGACGGCATCTCGAAGCTCAGGACCCAGGTACCGGATTTGATTATTATGGATTATCACCTGAAAAAAGATGGCTGCCGGGAGATCCTTAAGCAAAAAAAAGAAAGCCCCAATACGGTAAATACCCCGGTAATCATCATGGCCCAGCATATCGGCCAGGACCGGCTCATTGAGCTCGTTCCCTATGATGTTAAAAAGGTGTTTACCAAACCGGTCAGAATCGACGCCCTTTGCGGCGCGATACAAGCTATTTTGGGGGTGACCTTTGATATAGACGAAACCCCGGGGATAGTGGAGGCCCACGCAAACGATGATATCATTTTTGTGGAGATCGCCCAGGGGCTTAACCGGGATAAACTGGACCTCCTCTTTTTTAAAATTCGGGAGCTTATCACCCTGTACGAGATCCACCTGCCCAAGATCATTGTGATGGTCAGCGACATCACCCTGAATTTTGCCGATGCGCCGAATATCAAGAAGCTGCTGGAGGTGATCCTTAAATCCTCGGGAACAGCGCCAAAAAACGTCCGTTTTTTGACTAAGGATGTTTTTTTACGTAAATTTATTGAGGGGCAAAAGGAATACGCCGATATTGAAGTGATTTCCAATTTGCAGTATGCCATGAACGGACTGCTTGCGAATTTTTCCGATCCCGCGGAATATGACGGAAAAGAAGCGGAAATTCTTGAGCAAAGGGTGTTATCCGCGGATACTACGGCCAAGGGTGATTTTATGCACCTCCGTTTTGAGACGGAAGAAAAAACAGACGGGGAAAACATAAAAGAATACATTAAAAATCTGACCATCGCCGTGGTGGATGATGATTTTTCGATTCAGGAACTGATAAAAAATACCTTCAAGTCCCTGGAGCCGACGGTTAAGACCTATTCCGACGGCGCCAGCTACCTGGCGGATGCCGAGACTGAGGGCTTTGACCTGGTATTTCTGGACCTGTTGATGCCCAAGCCGGATGGCTTCGATGTTTTACAGGCCATGAGGACCGGAAACAACTGTCCGCCGGTTATTGTATTATCCGTGGTCACCCAACGGGATATGGTGATCCGGGCTTTCCAACTGGGAATAAAAAGTTATCTGGTAAAACCCTTAAAGCCGGATGATATTTTAAAGAAAACCATGGAAATTCTCAAATCGAGTTTTTAAAGGTTGCCCCTATTCATGGAATTAGAACGACATAATAGCCCATTTTTTAGACTTTTTGAAGAATCCTCGGTGGCCATGGCTATCGCGGATAAGAACGGACTTATCCTTGAGTCGAATCTTCGGTTTAATGAACTCATGCAGGCCCTTTCCGGTTCCGGGAACGCCCCCAGCCCCAGTTATCTCTCCATCCGCGAAACCCTCCGGTTTGCCAATTTTTTCTCCCGGCTCACCAGCGGTACGGTCAACCAGGTGGAATTTGAGGCCCCCTTTCATGACAGTCAAAACGTCCTGCATTGGTTCCGGATCTACGCCTGGGTCATCGCCGCCAACCCCGACGCGCAGCTCCCCCTGCGGGGGCCCTTCATTGGTTTTACCATGCATGACCAGACCAAGGAACGGCAGGAAGGGGAACGGCTTCAGGAGGACAAGGAAGTGGCCGAACGGGCCATGGAGGCCAAAAGCCAGTTTCTGGCCAATATAAGCCACGAGATCCGCACCCCCATACAAACCATCATCGGTATGACCGAATTACTCCAGGACACCGAACTCGACCGGGAACAGGCGGAATATTCCCGGCAGGTCAAATTCGCCGCCGAGGTCCTCCTCTCCCTGATCAACGATATCCTGGATTTTTCCAAAATAGAAGCGGGTAAGATGGAATTGGAATACACCGATTTTAAGCTGGAACAAACCATTGAACAGGCGGTAGAGCTGATCGCCCTGGAAGCCCACAAAAAGGGCCTGGAAATTGTCCTGGATATCTCAGCGGAACTGGACACCACCGTCCGGGGAGATCCCGATAAATTCCGGCAGATCGTCATAAACCTGGTAAAAAACGCGGTTAAATTTACCCGGGAAGGGAGTGTAACTATTTCCGCCCGACTCACGGATTTTGAGGGAAAGGAAGCGGTCGCCGTGGCTGTCGCGGATACCGGCATCGGGATACCGGAAGAAAGCCGGAACCACCTTTTTACCACCTTTTTCCAGGCGGATCCTTCCAATACCCGGCATTTCGGCGGGACAGGCCTGGGACTGGCCATTTCCCGCAACCTGGTGGAACTTATGGGCGGGAGGATAGAGATGGTTCCCCGGGAAGGGGGAGGGTCCGTATTCCGTTTTTCCATACCCATACAACGGACAGCATCCCCCGGGGAACCGGTCCCCCCGGGCCGGCAGATTCTTGATAAACGGATCCTCCTGGTGGATGACCGGGAGGAGAGCCGGCTTATTATCAACGCCTATTTAAACGATATCGGGTACCAAAATACCGCTATGGCCGCCTCCGGCCAGGAAGCCCTGGCCCTGCTGCAAACCGCGGTCCGGGAAAAAAATCCCTATGGACTATGCCTGATCGATATGATCATGCCCCAGATGGACGGCTGGCGGCTGGCCGCGGAAATCAACCGGGACACGGCCATTAACGATACCCGGCTTATCCTGATGGTTCCCCACGGCCTCCTGGGGGCGGAGGCGAAGATGACCCTGCTCCGGTGGTTTAACGCCTATATCAACAAGCCCATCAAACGGCATGACCTGGCGGCGATCATGGCCCAGACCTTCTCGGAACCCCCGGTGGACCTGGAAGCAGCTCAGGAACAGGAGGGGATTTCCCTTTCCGAAAAGGTCCAATCCGGGGAAATTTTCAGGGAAATGGCCGGTCCGGAAGCGCCCCTTCCCTCCGTCCCCCTCCCGGCCACTAATACCGGCAAACCCCTGGTATTAATCGCCGAGGACCATCCGGTCAATCAAAAACTTTTGATGATGATCCTGGAAAAACTGGGGTACGGTTTTATCCCCGCGGATGACGGACTTGACGCCCTGAATAAGGCCGGATCTTTCCCGGTGGACCTGGTCTTTATGGATATTCAGATGCCCCGGATGAACGGGTACGAAGCGGCCCAAAAGCTGCGGGAACAGAGATTTACCAAGCCGATTATCGCCGTAACCGCCAGCGTCCTTCCGGATGAGGGGGCCCAGTGTTTAAAGTCCGGCATCAACGATATCTTGCTCAAACCCTTCAAACGTTCCGATATCGAAGGACTCCTCCGTAAATGGTTACCGTCCCCGGAAAACGACGACCCGGCCCCCGGCCCGAGCCAAAGCCCCGGGCGAGGACTTTTAGCCCGGGCCAGCTTACATGCCCCCCAACCGGATGCTGCCGTCCTATCGCCGTCTCCCCCTCCCGAAGCGCCTGAGCGCCGCGGTCCCCCCCCGGAGATCGGCCGGGACCAGCCCGGCCCGGTCCTGGGGGTGCCGCCGGTCTCCCCGCCGCTTCCCGTCCCGGGGGCAACGCCCGCAGTGGTGGTTTCCCGGGGGGTAAAGCGGGCTGCCCCGGTACGGGTCATGCCCGTCAAGATAAGCGGAGCGGCGCCGGCAGTCCCGGCGGCCCCGGTTTCCCTTACCCCGGAACCGGCGGTTTTCAACCATCGGGATCTGCTGGATACTTTTCTCAATGAGGTCGAAATCATAAAACCCCTGCTCCACCGTTTTCTGGAACGGACCGCCGGCCAGATCGACGAGCTTCCCGGCCTGGCGGAACGGGGAGCTTGGGAGGAAGGGCGGCGCATAGTCCATACCATCAGGGGCAGCGCCCTTACCCTCTCGGGCCGGGAATTGGGCCAGGCCGCCGAAAGGCTGGAGCGGGCCTACAAAGCCATGAACCGGGATGAAATAACGGGATGCCTCCCCCTCTTTCGGGAAGCCTTTATCCGGTTTAAGGCGGCGGCGGAAACTTTTCCGGAGGATTGATATGGTATATTCCTCTCTTCATACCCATACCACCTTTTGTGACGGAAAGGATGACATTGAAACCTTCTGCCGTTCGGCCTATGAACGGGGGTTTGTTTCCCTGGGCTTCAGTTCCCATGCGCCCATCTGTAAAAAGACCGGCCTGGCTTCGGACTGGCATATCCCCGAGGACCGGTTCCAGGCATACCTTGACGAGGTCCGTTCCGCCCGCCTCCGCTGGGAGGGGAAACTTTCGGTCTACCTCGGCCTTGAGGTGGATTATATCCAGGGGATGATCGGCCCCGCGGACCGGGACTTTCAATCCCTGGGCCTGGACTATCTTATCGGTTCGGTCCACTATGTGATTCCTCCGGACGGGTCCCCTCCCTTTACGGTGGATGAGCCCCTGGAAGAATTCGGCCCCAAGGTCCGGGAACATTTTGGGGGTGATGGAGAAGGGGTAATGGAGGCCTATTGGAACGCGGTGGATGCCATGATCCGCGCCGGAGGCTTTGACCTGCTGGCCCATCCGGATCTTATCAAAAAAAACAACCGGGGGGACCGGTTTTTTTCCCGGAAAAGTGAAACCTACCGTAACCATCTGCAAAAAACCGTTGATCTGGCGGCCCAATCCGGCATCGTGGTCGAGGTTAATACCGGCGGCCTCATCCGGGGCTGGACGGATGAAATCTATCCTGAACCGCGCTTTTTACGGCTGCTTAAAGAAAAAAACATCCCCCTTACCATTACCGCCGATGCCCATCGGGCGGAACATCTGGGGGGATATTACGCCGAAGCCCGAAAAGCCCTCCTGGAGGCCGGCTATACCCAGGCGGTCCTCTTTGGGGGAAGGCGTCAGGGCCGCCCGGTGTGGACCGGGGATCCCCTCTAATACCGGAAATTACCGGTTTCTCCGTTCCTCCACGGTTTTACACCCGATACACATCAACGCATAGGGTATCGCCTCCAGCCGGTCCTGCGGTATCCGTTTACCGCATTTTACGCAGAGGCCGTATTTTCCCTGCTGTATCCGGGTCAACGCGGAATCTATCAATTTAAGCCGCTTTAAGTCCTGTGCGCCGATAGCCTCAATCATTTTCCGATCAATATCGTCGGAAGCAATATCCGCTAAGTCCTTTGGATCCATACCTTCCACAATTTCTTTAAAATCCTCATTACTGACGATTAAATTTGAAATGATCTCCGTTTTGAGATCGGTCAGGGATTTTTCCATTCGCGCTACGAATTCACGATCCATGACGGTCCCCCTTATCCATCTCCTAAGTATTATTAACATTAGGAGTCTTGCCATGTTTTATTTTCTGCAATTAGGTAAAATTATTTAATTAATTTGGGAACATTGCCGTATATTACGGGTTTTGTCAAGGGTACTTCGCTTGAAAATTCAGGGTAAAAGTATAGAAAATCACCCGGATCCGAGAGACGGCGGATTTTGGGCCAACCGGGCCACGGATCCTTTGCCCAGAGCCGCCAGCAGCTCCGCCGCGGTGGCAAGCGGCGCAGGATTGGCGATAAAGCCGGGGTTGTGCAGTTCCTGGGGGCTACCCACGCCGATATTCAAAAAAACCCCGGGGATCCGCTGTTGATACAGGGCGAAATCCTCGCCCCCCATGGTCGGCGGATAGGGAACCACCGAAAGATCCAACTTTTTTGCCGTTTCCGCCACCCATTCGGTGAGGACCGGGTCGTTATTGGTGGAATAGGTAACGATCCGCCAGGTATAGTCGATTGCAATACCATCGCTTTCCTCAAGACCCCGGCATATTTTTCCCAGGCTCTCCGCAATATGGGTGAGCTTTTCGGGGGAAAAAGCGCGGAAGGTACCCTCCAGCAGGGCCTCGGGGGGGATAACGTTCCAGGTACTGCCCGCCAGGACCCGGGTGATGCTGAGAACCGCCGGGTCAAAGGGGCTCGTCCCCCGGCTTATGATGGTCTGGGCCTGGTTGATGATCCGGGCCGCCGCTACGATGGGGTCTTTACTGTGATGGGGTTCGGCGGCATGTCCCCCCCGGCCTTTGACGAGGATGCGGAAGCGGCCTACCGTGGCATAGGTAGCCCCGGGGCTCAGGGCAATGACGCCGGGGGCCAGGGTTGCCATGACGTGGAGGCCGTAGATTTCCTCCACATCATCCAGAAACCCCGTATCCAGCACCGCCTGGGCGCCCCCGGCCCCTTCCTCGGCGGGCTGGAACAGGAGTTTGACGGTTCCGGCAAGGGTTTCCGCCTCTTCCCGGAGGAGGAGGGCGGCGCCCAGCAGGGCGGTCAGGTGGAAGTCATGCCCGCAGGCATGCATACAACCGGGATGTTCCGAGGCGTAGTCCAGGCCGGTAGCCTCGGCTATGGGAAGGGCGTCAATATCGGCCCGCAGGGCCGTCACCGGCCCCCCGGGCCGGCCCCGGATTTGGGCAATGAGCCCGGTCTTAAGGGGGGTGTCCAGGATCTCCACCCCGGCCCCGAGGAGCAGTTCCCGGATCCTGGCCGTGGTTTTATGCTCCGCAAGCCCCAGCTCGGGATGCCGGTGAAACCAGGTAAAATACCCTTCCAATGTGGCTTGCAGGGTTATCTTGTCCATAAATCATCCATCCTTAAAGAACCGCTGTTTAGTGGGTTGTTTTCCGCGCGAAAAACGCCCCCAGACCCTGAATAATCGTTACAATCAAGATCAATACGATCACCGTCACTATGGTAACATCCGTTTGGTACCGTTGATACCCGTAACGGATGGCAAAATCCCCCAGCCCGCCGCCCCCCACTGCTCCGGCCATGGCGGTAAGCCCCACCAGGCTGATAAAGGTAATGGTGGTTCCCCGGATGATGCCGGGGATGCTTTCCTTGAGGTATACCCGAAAAACGATCCCCCCGGGGCTGGTACCCAGGGCCTGGGCCGCCTCAATAGAACCCCGGTCAATCCCGGCCAGGGCGCTTTCCATTTGGCGGGTAAAAAAGGGTACCGTCCCAAAAACCAGGGGAACTATGGCGCCCCTGACCCCAATCGCCGTACCCACTATCGCCCGGGTAACCGGAATCAGCAGGGCAATCAGGATGATAAAGGGTACGGACCGGAAAAAATTGATGATCTTGTCCAGGACCGTCCACAGGGGGATATTCTCCAGAATGTCCCCCTTCCGGGTAACGGTGAGGATAACCGCGAGGACTATCCCGATGCCAAAGGTTATCGCTCCGGTAATGATCATCATATACAGGGTCTGTCCCAGGCATTTTAACAGCTCCGGTATCTTGGTTACCACATTGGGCATCAATTTGGCCAACAACTCACCCATGTTTGAGCACCTCTATCCGTACCCCCCGGTCGGTGATCCATTGCATTGCCCCGGCAATGGCGTCCCCTTCACCGTCCAGGATAGTGATAAGCCCCCCCAGGGGGGTCTCCTGAATAATATCAAGATCGCCAAAAATGATATTGATCTTTATATTAAACCCTATGGACACCGTAGAGATCAACGCCTCCACGGTATTTCGGCCCACATAACTAAAGTGGGCAAGGATCTGGTTCGGTTTCAGCCGGATAATGGGGGAATCTTCCCGCAAAAGATCGTAAATTTTATACAGATTCGAGGTGGTGGCGATAAAATCTCGGGTGATCCGTTGGGAGGGATTGGAAAAAACATCAAAAATCGAACCGCATTCAATGATTTCCCCCTTTTCCATCACCGCCACCCGGGTACAAATCGATTTTACCACGTTCATCTCGTGGGTGATAAGGACAATGGTGAGGCCTAACTTTTTATTCAGATCCTTAAGCAGACCCAGGATAGACTGGGTAGTCTGGGGATCCAGGGCGCTGGTGACCTCGTCGCAGAGGAGTATCGACGGGTTGGTGGCCAGGGCCCGGGCTATGCCGACCCGCTGCTTCTGCCCCCCCGAAAGCTGGGAGGGGTAGGCGTGTTCCTTATCGGCAAGGTCCACCAGCGTAAGCAGTTCCCCCAGCCGCTGGGCGATTGCCCCCGGGGACAGGCCCCGGTAGCGCAGGGGATAGGTGATATTTTCAGCCACCGTCCGGGATTGGAACAGGTTAAAGTGCTGAAAGATCATCCCGATATTTTTACGGGCCCGCCGGAGTTCCCGGGGGGAAAACTTCATAAGGTCCTGCTGGTTTATCAGGACCTCCCCCGAATCGGGCCTTTCCAGCATATTGATACAGCGGACCAGGGTGCTTTTTCCCGCGCCGGAAAAGCCGATAACCCCAAAAATCTCACCCTCCCCCACCATAAGGGATACGTCCTTTACCGCGGAAACCCTATTTTTTCCGTAAAATGTTTTCGAGACCTGGGTAAGGCGTATCATATTACCACGCGGGGATAAAGGCTCCCTTATATTCCTTTTGGAATATCTCCTTTACCGCATCGGTATGGTATTCCTCCACGATCCGTTTATACACGGGATCGTCCTTTTCCGCGGTACGGACCACCAATACGTTGATATAGGGGTTTTGGCTGCCCTCGCTCTGGCGTTCCAGGGCCAGGCTGTCCCGTTCCGGGTTCAGTCCCGCGTCCACCGCGTGGCCCCCGTTGATAATCGAGGCGGTTACGTCATCCAGCAGCCGGGGGGTCTGGGCCGCCTCCACCTCGATGAACTCCAACCCCAGGGGGTTTTCCGCAATATCGCTCAACGCCGGGGTGGGTCCCGCCTCGGCGGGAATTTTAAGCAGCCCCGCCTTTTCAAGGACCCGCAGGGCGCGGCCCTCGTTTACCAGGTCATTGGGGATGGCGATCTTATCCCCGGCCTTGATCTCGGAAACCGATTTGATTTTCCGGGAAAACAGGCCCAGGGGGGCCAGCAGGGTTTCCCCAATCGGGGTAAGATGGTAATTTTTGGTTTTTACTTCATTCGCCAAATAGGCATAATGCTGAAAGGCGTTCATGTCAATTTCACCATCCTCTAGCGCCCGGTTGGGTAAAACATATTCGGAAAATTTGACCAGTTCAATGCGGATCCCCTCGTTTTTAAGGGCCGCCGCAATGGGTTCCCACATGGCGGTTATTTCACCCACCGTACCGATCTTTACCACCCGTTCATTGACCGCTGCCTTCTGGCCCGTGCCAAACACCACGGCGCCGATAAGAAACACCGGTAACAGGACAAAAATTTTTTTCATCTCAAAATCCTCCGATTAATTTATCCTAATCCTATATGATTAGTATGTTATTAATCAGGATACTATGGTGAAAATAAATTGTCAATCGGAGGAAGCAAAAAACATACAAATTTTGAAGGTGAAATTTAACTTTGAAGATGAAATTTAACCACGAACCACACGAACAGAAACAAAGGCAAATTGGCATTTTCACCGATAGTTCTTTCCTGCTTTCCCACGAACAAAGAAGAGAATTCAGGTATCAATTCCGGAATATCGAAGCAAAAGTTCGTGATGTTCGTATCGTTCGTGGTTAATCCTATTCTTCCTGTGTAACATGAGTTATAATATAGAAGCAAAAGTTCGAGGTTAACTATTCTCCCTGTTCGTGGTTGTTTTAAACTGCGAATTACTGACTTGAAATCGCCTCCCTTGTATAAACATTCATTATATGGTATGTTTTTGTATAAATATGCGCGGAGGCCCTATGAGTGATATCAGGGATTTTGTATCGGAAATATCGGGGAACGATTATATCGATTCCTCATTATATAGCAGATTCAACGTAAAAAGGGGGCTTCGGAACGCCGACGGGACCGGGGTCCTGGTGGGGCTTACCCGGATCGGGGATGTGCACGGCTACCTCTTGGATGAGGGGGAAAAGGTCCCGGTGGAAGGCAAACTGTATTACCGGGGTATTGATGTGGAACATATCACCGCCACGGCCGCCGCCGAGGGACGCTTTAGCTTTGAGGAGACGGTTTACCTCCTCGTGTTCGGCGTGCTTCCCAGCCGGGAGCAGCTGGAGAAATTCTGCACCCTGATGGGGCAAAACCGGGTGCTACCGGATAATTTTGCGGAAGATTCCATCATGAAGGCCCCTTCCCGGGACATCATGAACAAACTCGGCCGTTCGGTATTGACCCTCTACTCCTACGATGCGGACCCCGAAAACCTGTCGCCGGAAAACGTACTGCGCCAGTGCATAGAGCTTATCGCCCGGTTTCCCACCATTGTGGCCTACTCGTATATGGCGAAAAAGCACTACTACGACCACGAAAGCCTTATCATCCACCAGCCGCCCGCTTCCTGCCAGAGCGCCGAGACCATCCTGTCCCTCATCAGGCCGGATCAGCAGTTTACCCGGCTGGAAGCGGAAATTCTCGATCTGGCCCTGACCCTCCACGCGGAACACGGCGGGGGGAACAACTCGACCTTTGCGGTTCACCTGGTGTCTTCCGCGGATACCGATACCTATGCCGCCATCACCGCGGGGATCAACTCCCTTAAGGGGTTTAAACACGGGGGGGCCAATATCAAGGTCATGGGGATGATGGAGGATATCAAAAAAGAGGTAAGCCGCTGGGACCACGAGGGGGAAGTAGCGGACTACCTGGAGCGGATCCTCCGGGGAGAAGCCTACGACCACTCGGGCCTGATCTATGGCCAGGGCCATGCGGTGTATACCAAATCGGATCCCCGGGCAGTGCTGCTGCGGGATAAAGCGGCAATTTTGGCGGAAGAAAAGAACCTGATGGATGAATTTAACCTCTACCGTTTGATCGAACGGCTTACCCCGGAGGTTTTCAGAAAAATTAAGGACTCCGACAAATATATCTGCGCCAATGTGGATTTTTACTCCGGTTTTGTTTACAAAATGCTGGGGATCCCTTCGGAGCTATACACCCCCCTGTTCGCGGTAAGCCGGGTGGCGGGCTGGTGCGCCCATAGGCTGGAAGAACTCATCGCCGGCAACCGGATCATCCGGCCCGCCTATAAGTGCGTTCAGCCCCGGTTGGCGTATATTCCCATGGAGAAACGGTGAGGGGACGATTAACCCGCTGTCGACACCGGGCTAAAGGCCGGCGTTGTTGAGGACCGCCAGGGGATCGGTTTGTTTTACCTCCCCTTCGCCGGCAAGCTTTGCCGGACCGGCCTTGGGATGGAATTTTATCTTCCCCTCCCGGCCCTCAGCGACAAAAACGGTTCCATAGGCATAGTTCCCCTCCAGGATCAAGAGGGACAGGGGATCCTCCAGTTCCTTCTGGATGGTCCGGCGCATGGGCCGGGCGCCGTATTTGGGGTCCCAGCCCTTCTCCACCAGGAGCCGCCGGGCCGCGGGAAGGATCCGCAGGTCATACCCCTGCTCTTCAAGGCGGGAGGACAGTTCCTTTACCTGAATATCCAGGATGGCCTCCACCTGTTTTGTGTCCAAGGCATGGAATACCACCACATCGTCCAGGCGGTTGATAAATTCGGGGCTAAAGAGCCGGCGCAGCTCCGAAAGGGCCGCGGCCTCGATTTCCCCGAGGTTCATGATCCCGGTCCCGGAGGAGAAGCCCAGCCGGGAATCCCGGGAGATTTCCCGTACCCCGGCATTGCTGGTCATGATGATCACCGTATTCCGGAAGCTCACCGTATGCCCCAGGTTATCCCGGAGTTCCCCCTCCTCCAACACCTGCAAAAGGAGGTTAAACACGTCGTGGTGGGCCTTCTCGATTTCATCAAAAAGCACCACCCGGTAGGGGTTCCGGCGGATCCGCTCGGTCAGGACCCCCCCCTCCTCATAACCGATATACCCCGGGGGCGCCCCTACCAGCCGGGATGCGTTGTGTTTTTCCATAAAGTCCGACATATCGATCCGAACCAGGGAATCCTCATTACCAAAGAGGTACTCCGCCAGGCTCTTGGCCAGGAGCGTCTTTCCAACCCCGGTGGGGCCCAGGAATATGAAGGAGCCCAGGGGCCGGGCATGGCTGGATATCCCCGCCCGGGACCTGCGGATGGCCGAGGCGATCCGCTTAACCGCGTTATCCTGGCCGATCAGGGATTTATGCAGTTCCTCTTCTATTTTAAGGAGCCGCTTGGATTCCTGTTTCTCAAGACGGGTGAGGGGTATGCCGGTGGTTTCAGCCACCACCCGGCGGATATCCGCCTCCTCCACCACCGTCCACTCATTCCCCTCTGCCCGCTCCCAGGCGTCCCGGGCGGTCTCCAGGCGGATCCGCAGATTCCGCACCTTGTCCCGAATATCCGCGGCCCGTTCATAGTCCTGGGCCGTCACTAGGGCGCTTTTTTCTTCGGTTAATTGCCGTATTTCATGTTCAATATCGGCAATTTCCGGGGGCTGGACGTTGTACGCCAACTTCCGCATGGCCCCGGCTTCGTCCAGGACATCTATGGCCTTATCGGGCATAAAACGACCAAAGACATAGCGCTGGGCCATCTTCGCCGCGGCATAAACCGCTTCCGGGGTGTAATGTACCCGGTGGTACTCCTCATAATGTTTCTGAAGGCCCTGGAGGATTGCCAGGGTTTCGTCAAAACTGGGTTCCTCCACCAAAATAGCCTGAAAGCGCCGTTCCAAGGCGGCGTCCTTTTCAAAATGTTTACGGTATTCCGCCAGGGTGGTGGCGCCGATACATTGGACGTTCCCCCGGGACAGGGCGGGTTTAAGCATATTCGATGCGTCAATGGTCCCTTCGGCGCCCCCCGCGCCAATAATGGTATGGATCTCATCAATAAAGAGGATCACATTTCCCGCCTGCATGATTTCCTTCATGATCTTTTTAAGCCGTTCCTCAAACTCCCCCCGGTATTTGGTACCCGCTACCACGGAACCTATGTCCAGGGAAAGGATCCGCCGGCCCGCCAGGGCATCGGGAACGTCCTCCCCCACCAGAAACTGGGCCAGCCCCTCAACAATGGCGGTTTTTCCCACTCCGGGCTCCCCTACCAAAACCGGGTTATTCTTGGTCCGCCGGGCAAGGATCCGCACCGCCCGCTCAATTTCCTTACCCCGGCCCACCACGGGATCGAGTTTCCCCGCCTTTGCCTGGCCGGTAAGGTCCCGGGAAAACTCATCCAGGGTTGGGGTCAGGACGGGGTAGGTAACCGGAATGGGCCTGCTCCCCTGGCCAACGGGGTGTTCCTCCCGGGAACCATCCTCTTTCCGCAGAAAATAGGGTTCGTACCCGTCGGGATAACGGTACATCCCGGCGTCTTTGGAACCCATCCTCCGGTTAAAATTGGTTTGTACCACCACCCGGAGCATATCCGTATCCAGACTCCGTTGGTACAGGTAAATCTGGATGGGAGAATTCGGTTCCCGCATGGCGGCAAACAGGATGTGCTCGGTACCGATATAATCATTCCCCATGTTCCGGGCTTCTTCCCCGGCCGCGTCCAGCATGACCTTCGTCCGTTTGGCGGGAGGGACATCTCCATGGAGCAATGCGCCGGGCATCCGGGGAATTTCATTTTCCAGGGTGTGTCTGAATTCCAGGAGATCTATCTTGAGGTACATCAGGGCTTTGCACGCGACCCCCCCCCCTTCCCTGAGGAGGGAAATAATAATATGTTCAGGCAAAAGTTGATCCGAATTATACCGCCGAGCCTCTTCCTGCGCGTCAATATACAACAGCCGCTGCACCCTTTGGGTTAATCCTTTTATCAATGCCTACTCCCATTACCGAATATATGGCGCGTCCGCAAAACACGCCCTATGGCCATCCGCAACAAACCCAAGCAAAAACCCAACTTCCCTCAATTATAGTATACTCAAGCCGCTTATACAAGGGAATTTTAGATCCCCTAAACTTATGATACCTAAAAGAAAGAGAATTCGACCACAAAGGCGCAGAGTAGACCACTACATGGTCAATTAAATGAGAAGAAGGAAGTCGAAAACAGGGAAAAGTGAAGAGTAGGGCGTTCTTCTCATTCTTCTCTCTTAATTCTTCATCCTTCCTTCTGCGCCTTCTTCGCCTTCGTGGTGAATTTCTTAATCCCGTGTGTATTTTAGTCCATACAATCTCCTAGAAAGTATAGGTCAATCCCAGTTTTATGAAACCGTTGTCCCGGTATTGTCCCAGTTCCCCCTGACGGTTTCCCGCGAAGACACCCCCGGAAAATTCCAGGACCACATCGCCCCGGGTCCAGAAAAGGCCGGGCAGGATATAAACATCCTGGTCCTCCAGCCCCCAGATCAGGGCGGTCCGCAGTTCCAGTTCATCCCGGAGAAACTTCTTTGAAAGGATCCCCGTCAGCCGGGTGGAAGTGGGTTTCTTTCCCGCTTCGGTATCTACGGCGATATTATCCGTAAGGCGGTGCTGCAGGAGCCGGATGGTCTCATTCACCTGAAGGTTGAGGTTTATGCCCCAGAGGAGATCCCGGTCAAAGCCCAGGGACCAGGCGAGGAAGGGGTTGTATACCCCCCCGTCATCACCGGAAAGGTCCTCGGTGATATGGGCCGCCAGTTCCGCCCGGAGGTTAAAGCCCCGGATCACCTGGGCATAATCCACGCCGATCTGGTGGTAGGGGGTATAGGTAAGCTGGGGATGGATTCCCTCGGAGGAGTTCGGGTAGTCTTTCAAGCCCTTTATATGTATGGCGGGCTGGGGCAGCCTGCCGTAATAGTACTGAAAGCCCAGATCCGATGAAGCCCAGGTAGTGGTAAACCGGAACCCTCCCTGGGCATAGTCCAGGGTAGAGGTATCGGGAGGGGTAACGCTGAAAGGACCGGCGGCAAGGAGAACCCCCATGAGGGAAATGATTGCAGCCGGGGATGCGCCGGACTGGTACAGCCAGTCCTCCATGGCCAGGGGAAGGTCGGAATACATTTCAGTGACCTGGACGGGCGCCCAGCGTCCGGTGGTGTCGAAGCGGTGGCCCTCAAACCAGGGAACAAAAACAGCCTCCAGCTTTGAAAAATCACCGAAGGCGTAGGAGAGATGCACCAGGGGCCGCGCTATTTTCAGGCGCTGCATATCGCTCATAGCCGTCAGGTCCCGGTAATCCAGGGGATTTACCACGTCCAGGGGACCCAGACTGTCGGCCTTGCCCCAGGTGAGTTTCCGCAGGCCCCCTTCGATACTGAAGGAGCCGAAATAGGCCCGGGCATAGGCCTCGTCAAGTTCCACGGGGGAACGGGACCCGTCAAAGACGGGCCGCAGGTTCAGGTTGATAACCCCGTCGGCATTGGACCCGGAGGCGGAGAAGTTGAGTTTTCCGGAAAAGATATTCCCCAGGGCGCCGGGAAAATTCTCGGGTATAAAATTATAGACATAGCCCACTAATTCCGCGCCAATCTCACCCCCGATACGGATTCCTGGTACCAGGGAACTTACGGGAGCAGGGGCCTCCCCCTCCCCTTCCTCATCGAAGCCGAAACCAAAATCATCCTGGGCCCCCAGCGGCGCCAGGAGGATACCAAAGAACGTCCCCAAAAGGAGGAACCTTTTTAAAACAGCGGGAGTCTTTTGAAAAACACCCCAGGGAACAAGCTTCTTTTTCATCGGGGCCTCCCGGTTTCAAGATAGCTGGTGGTAAACACCCCCTCCGGGATGGGATCGTCGTATTTGAGGATATCCATGGTAATGGTGGTGGAGCTTCCCGCGGTGACAGTGGTCATCCGGGTTACCACCGGGCTTAACCGGCCCTGCACCTCTTTGACCTCCAGGATTTCCACCTGCTTAACCAGGGTTCCCCGGCGGTCATAGAGATCTATCCTATAGGAGATGCGGGAGGACTTGTCTATCCACTGGACCATTTTTGAATATTGGTAGGACTTATCCTTGGGCACCGATTCAATCACGTGGCAAAGATGGCCGTTGAGGCTCTCCTCCCGCAGCAGGGTATGGGTATCCAATTCCACGTCCCGGCTCGCGGAAGAAATATCGTCGTAGGAAAAATCGGTCCCCATAAAATTGCCCGAACCTTCGGAGGCGGCGATCCGCCGGACCTTTCCCAGGGCGGGGAGGAAGATCCACCGGTCATCGGGGTTTCCCGGATTTTCCATGGTAAGGAACCGGGTATTGGCCACCGAAGGGGGGCGCTGGAACACGATGATGGTCCGGTCCCCCCGGGGACCGTCCTTGGAATACTGATCCAAAACCCGCTCGCTGGTACTTCCGTCCTTGGCGGTAATCACCATCCGGGACCGGGAAGAAACCGTATCCGCGGTGATCCGGTCCCGGGAGGCGCGGACTATAGATTGGGCATCCTGGGCATAACCCAATACCAGGCCGGCAAAAAATATCCCCCAAAAAAACATACTTTTTTTCATATGCTACTCCTTCCCCACAAATTTGGGTTTAATCAGGGTAAGCAAGACGGGTATCACCGTAAGGCTTACCAATGCGCTGGTTCCCATGGTAAGGGCGATGAGGAGCCCCAGATCCCCCAACATATTAAATTGGGAGAAGGCCAGGACCCCAAAACCGGCGCCTACCGAAACCGCGTTGATAATAATGGCCTTTCCCGAGGTGGCAAAGGTCTTCCACAAAAAATTACCCTTCCCGCCCCCGGAGGCGAGGTACTCCCGTTTATAGGCCCCCAGGTAGTGGATGGTATAATCGATCCCTATCCCCACGGAGATGCTGGCCACCATGGAGGTTCCGATGTTCAGTTTTATCCCCAGGAAACCCATCACCGCGAAATTGATCAGGATCGAAATGGACAGGGGGGCAATGCCGATTAAACCCGCCACCGGGGACCGGTTGGAAAGGGCTATGATGAGGAACACCGCAAAGAGGGAAATAAACACCGAGCTTAACTGGGATTGTACCACCAGGCGGTTGATGGAACCCTCTACCAGGGCGCTGCCCCCCACGATCACCCTGAGGGTTTGGGGAAAATGGGCCGCCACATAGTTGTGTATTTCCCCGATGATCCCATCGGTGTCCTCCTGTCCGGTGGTCCGCATCTGGACCGTGGATTTTATCGCCGTCGGTTCCAGGGGATCATTGGCATAGGCCTCGATGCTCCCGGAAAGCAGCACCAGGTAGTTGGACACCAGGATGCCCAGTTCCTCCGGGGAGGTTTTTCCGTACCGCTGGGGGTCCCGGGGTACCTCGTAGTAGGCGGCCCCCTGGTAATTCACCAGACGATGAAATTCCCGGACCAACTCGTTGGTGTTCATGGACCGGTCCCTGCCGGAACTGGCCGCCCTATCCAGGAGAACCGCCAGTTCCTCCAGGGTGTAGCCCTCTTCCTCCCCGCCGGAAAAAGCCTCCCCCGTTCCGCCGGTTTCCGCCGCGCCGTCGCCGAAGAAACCGAAACCCTCCTCAAGGCCACCGAACCCAAAGCCATCGCCGGAGAAGCCGAAATCTTCGTCAAGACCGTTGAATCCAAAGCCGTCCATGCCGGGTTCGGTTTCGGAAAAACCAACATCCCTATTCGTCCCGGCAGCCACCGGAGCCGCCGGGGCCGATAAACCCTCGGGGCTTTCATCGGCGTTAAAGACCTGGTTGATCCGCTTGACCAGATCCGTAAAACCCATGACCTTGCCCACCTGGGGAACCCGTTCTTCCAGGTAGCGGTTCATATCCTCCATAAGCCCCAGGGTGTCGGGGTGGAGGATGGTTTCCGGCTTATCCGCCTCGACCATGACACTGACCACCTTGGAGCCCCCGAATTTTTCCCGGATAAACCGATCCGACCTATAGATATCCGTGGTGGATTTAAAATATTCCACCATCACGTTGTCCACGATTATTTGGGAGAGGCCATAGAGGGATACCAGAATCACCCCCACGGTTACCACCAGGACGGTATATTTCTTTCGTGCCAGGGATGAAAAGGTATGGGCGATCCCCCTGCTGAGGGAATCGTAACCCTCGTTTTCAATCTTCGCCTCGGAACGGGAGGGCCGGAACATTTTCGGCCCCCGGATCAGGAGCAGGGAGGGGATCAGGGTTACGGCGATGGCGAAGGATACCATTACCCCAAAGCTGGAAAAAAGTCCGAATTCCCGGATGGGGACCACCGGGGTAAAACAGCAGGAGACAAACCCCACAAAGGTGGTCAGGGCGGCGAGGAAGATGGGTTTTCCTATCTGCCGGAGCAGGGAAAAGATAAGTTCCCGGTGTTCTTCGGGACTGAGGTCGCCGCCCTTGAGCTGCATATCCCCGATATAGTGGGTAATCACATGGATCCCATAGGCGCTGCCCACCGCCACCAGGATCACCGGCAGTATCGTCGAGATGACCGAAAGCTTAACGTCAAAAAGGGGCATGGCCCCAATGGACCAAATAACGGCGATCAAAACCGTCAGGAGGGGAAGGACCACCGCGCTGATCCGGCGGAAGGAAAAAAACAGCACCAACAGTACCACGATGATCACCAGGGGAACCAGGAGGATAAGGTCGGCCTGGATAGCCTCGTTCACCGTGGCACTTAGCACGGGCACCCCCGTAACATACACCTCCGCGGAACCCGCGAACATCTCCCGGGCAAGGTCCCGAATTTTGATAAAATTCTCCACCACATCGGGCCGCCCCGCCTCATCCATGGGGATATCCATGGGCACCATGATCTGGGTGGCGGTAAAATCATCGGAAACCAGGGCCCGTTCGTAGAGATTCCAGGAGAGGAGCCGCTGTTTTAATTCGGCAATCTCCTCCGCCGTGCCGCTGAAATTTTCACCCACCAGTTTCTCCACCAGGATGGTATCCCCGGAGCCGGTGATGTAATCGGTGCTTATAATGGAATTAACGGGATCCACCAGGTCGATTTCTTCGATCCGCCGGACATATTCCTTGATCCGGCTGAGAAATTGGGCATCAAAGATGGTTCCGTATTTCCGTTCCAGGCCCACCAGGATAAACAGGGAGCTTCCAAAGGTATCGTCGATGTATTCGGAGGTGAGCCGGGCCTGGTCGGTTTTGGGTATAAACCGGAAATTGTTGTTATCCAATTCCATCCGGGGAAACTGGAGGGCAAAAAACAGGGTAATGATTCCGATCGCCGCCGTAATAAGCCAGGGATGTTTAAAAAATTTCTCCATAAATACCTCTTTCCGGTCAGGGATTACGATTCCGCCTTATCCGATAAAACAAAAAAGGACCGGGGGAGCCCTTCCTTGGCGATACCCCGGAGGATAATTTCAAAAATGTTTTTCATTTCGTTAATAACGGAAAGGACTGTTTTGGAATCCCGGGGTATATTGGCTGAATTTCCCACTATATAAGAAAAAATGGTGATAATTACATGCGAAATGGTCCCCGTATTAACCGAAGAATCAAAAAGCCCCTCGGTTATTCCCCGTTCGGTTATTTCCTTGAGCAAAAAATAGATGTCTGCCCAGGCATCATCCCGTATCTGGTTTTCCCCCATGGAAAAGAGGGGGAAAGCCGGGGCTAAATAATTCCATATATGCAGGATCACAAAGATGTCCTCGGACTCGCCGAACAGGGTAACATAACTGGTCCAGAGGGTTTTTATGGCGTCCAGGGCCGACGCAGCGGGATCAAGCCGGGAACGGACATAACGTATAAAATGGTCGGCGCTTTCCCGGAGGATCTCCTCATACAAAACCTCTTTGGAGGAAAAATAAAGGTATAGGGTGGCCTTACTCAGCTCTGTTTTTTGGGCGATATCCGCCATACTCACCGCTTCCGCTCCGTGTTCCAGGATAAGTTCCTTGGCACATCCCATGATCAGGGCCTTCCGTTCCGCTTTTTCCCGTTCCTTCCGTTCTTGGATTCCCAAAACAGACTCCTTCAAAATAACCGACGGTCATTTTTTATCTTATCGTATTTTAATAACCAATATAATTATTATAACTAATAGTCACCATGCTGTCAAGGGTTTAATTTCAAAAGACAGGAATTTTTTAAACAATCCTTGGGGGATGCCCCGAAATTCGGCTTATAACTCATGTTACGCAAGGGTCCCAAGGAGAAATTTTAACTACGAACCTCACGAACAGAAACAAAGACAAATTGGCGTTTTCACGATAGTTCTTTCCTGTTTCCCACGAATAAAGAAGAGAATTCAGGTATAAATTCCGGAATACCGAAGCAAAAGTTCGTGATGTTCGTGTCGTTCGTGGTTAATCCTATTCTTCCTGCATAACAGGAGTTATAATTGCGGCAGTATATGATCCCAGACCGCGTAGAGGATGGGGAACATGGTTTCTTCATCGGAACTAATGGCCACCACGGCGTCCTCCCGGGGGAGGACCACCACAAACTGCCCGTTTTTGCCGTCGGCCCGGTATCCGCCGTGACGGCAGTTCCAAAAACAATAGCCGTACCCCAGATCGCAATCGGCGGCCTTAAGCAGCTTGGTGGTAATATGGGGCCTGGTGGCGGTATCGATCCAGGAGGCGGAGACAAGCTGTTTCCCCTGCCAGTTTCCCCGTTGGAGGAGTAATTGACCAAACCGCGCCAGGCTGCCGGTGCTCAACTCCAGCCCGGTGGCCCCCAGGGTATGGCCGTCGGCGCTGGTTTCCCAGACCGGATCGGGAATGTCCAGGGGTCTAAAGAGCCGGTCGAGGAGAAAATCCCGGACCCGCTGCCCCACCGCCCCGCTTACCATGGCGGAAGCCAAAAAGGTAGACCCGTTATCGTAAACGAACCGGGTCCCGGGGTCCCGGGTTAAGGTCTGGGCAAGGGCCTCGTCCACCCCGGCGGGGCGGGAAAACTCAGGATGCCCCCGGCTCATGGTCAAAAGGTGTTCCAGGGTCAGTAGGGAAAGCCGCGGAGCCGGGTCCGGTACCCGGCCAGGAAAGGCATCCAGCACCCGGTCCCGCAGGGAAAGTTTCCCCTCGTCAATAGCCATCCCCACCGCCAGGGAGGTAAAACTCTTACTCACCGAATAAACCGGCCGGGGCGCTTCAGGGACCCAGCGGTACCGGGCAGCCTCTTCCCCGTGCTGCAGTACCACGATCCCCTCCACCTTCAATGACTGCCGGTCAATCGCTTCCGTATAGGGTTTAATATTCATCATTCCCCCTATTCACTATATAGCATAGCGCCGAAAAAGACTCCAGCCTACCAGCGGTTCCCCAAGGGACGAATATGGATTAAAATAGGAATCGGTTCAAAAATAAGGAGGATGTCATGAAGGTATTATTTATCGGCGGAACCGGTACCATCAGTACGGCTATTTCCCGGCAGCTTTTGGCCCAGGGGGCGGAGCTCTTTCTCCTCAACCGGGGAAACCGCAATCAGGTGCTTACCGGGGCGGTGACGGAACTCCGCTGCGATA
Organism: Treponema sp. TIM-1; assembly: GCF_046533115.1. Classification (NCBI taxonomy): domain Bacteria; kingdom Pseudomonadati; phylum Spirochaetota; class Spirochaetia; order Treponematales; family Treponemataceae; genus Treponema; species Treponema sp. TIM-1. Next base: position 4,685 of record NZ_JAJQRC010000034.1, on the reverse strand, counting down.
TCCATAACGAGGCCGAGGCTGCGGAAAAATTACGGGGCCTATCTTTTGACGTGACCGCGGATTTTATCGCCTTTACCCGGGATCAGGTGGAGCGGGATTTCAGGCTTTTCAAGGACAAGACAAAACAGTACATCTTTATCAGTTCCGCCTCGGCCTATCAAAAACCCCTGCCCGATTACCGGATTACCGAAGGTAGCTCCCTGGCCAATCCCTATTGGCAGTATGCCCGGGACAAGATCGCCGGTGAGGATTTTCTCTTTAACATGTACCGGGAGGAAGGGTTCCCCATAACCGTGGTGCGGCCCAGCCACACCTACGATGAGCGGCGCGTCCCCCTGGGGGTACACGGCAAAAACGGAAGCTGGCCAGTCTTAAAACGGATGCTGGCGGGAAAACCGGTGATTATCCATGGGGACGGTACCGCCCTATGGACCATGACCGCCAACAGCGACTTTGCCCGGGCCTTTATCGGCCTTATGGGGAACATCCACGCCCTGGGCGAGGCAGTACAGATCACCTCCGACGAGACCGTAACCTGGAATCAGGTATACCAGACCATCGCCGCCGTCCTGGGGGTCCCCCTCAAGGCGGTGCATATATCCAGCGAGTTCCTGGCCCTATGCGGAAAGGAATACGACTTTACCGGCAGCCTCCTGGGGGACAAGGCCAACTCCGTGGTTTTTGATAATACCAAACTAAAACGGCTGGTTCCGGGTTTTACCGCGCAGATCAGCTTTTCCCAGGGCATCCACGCCACCATTGAATACATCCTCGCCCACCCGGAATATCAGCAGGAGGACCCGGAATTTGACGCCTGGTGCGACCGGCTCATCGCCGCCCGGGAAAAACTACTGGAGGAGCTAGGGGCTTGACCCTCCTGTAGACAAAATAAGGTTTTTTTGATATGATTAAAAATCTGCGGAAGCCTTAGTTTGGTTTCCGGAGGCTTCCCGGCGAAAATCGCTAATTTGTTGTAATACAAGGAATTAGTGCAATATGCTTTTCGCCATGGGAAGGATTTTGGTCCATGAGGGTTGTTCGAGAACCCGCGGTTTCCGAACAACCCTGGTATATCACGGCGCCGTACCCAAGCGGTAAGGGAGAGGTCTGCAAAACCTTTATGCGGCGGTTCGATTCCGCCCGGCGCCTTTTAGCCAACATACCGGATTTGCCCGAGATAATTAACATGACCCGGAGCAGAGCGCAGCTCGAAGGTCCGGTGGCTCCTTAGTTGGCGCAAAACAGTCTACTATAAACGATGATAACATTCGTCAATAATGGGGATTACCGAATCCAGGGTAAATCCTAATGCTTCCAGGGCCTTTTTTTCCTGGCTTTCTTCCCAGTTCATATAGGGATCCGAATAGTGATTTTTTAAGAAATTATAAACCAGATCCTCCGCCGCACCCGGAAGGGTAAAAAAGAGTCTTTTCCCGGAACCCATAACTTTTCTAATGGCCCCCCGGACCCGGGAGAGGAAACGATCCTGATACACATCGTAAGAACGGCCGGAAAGTTCCCGAAGACGGTCGGAGACAGAACCGCTGGGTTTGTTCGGAGAACCGGACGGCCTCCGCACCGGAACCTGGCCAAGCGCCGCCTTTTTCCCCGGCGACTCGACCGGCACAGAAGCCGCCTTCGCCCGGACCGGGGACGCAGCCGGCACAGAAGCCGCCTTAGCGTGGACCGGGGATGTGGCCGGCGTGGCAGCGGCCTTGGCGTGGACCGGGGACGCGGCCGGCGCGGAAGCCGCCTTCGCCCGGACCGGGGACGCAGCCGGCGCAGCAGCCGCCTTGGTGCGGGCTGGGGATGTGGCCGGCGCAGGGGCCGCCTTCACCCGGACCGGGGACGCGGCCGGCGCAGCAGCCGCCTTGGCGCGGACCGGGGACGCGGCCGGCGCGGAAGTCGCCTTCGCCCGGACCGGGGACGCCGTGATACGGGGCTTGGAGCGGACCGGAAGGGGGGTGGCGCCCCGGGCTTTGGCGCGGGTCAAGGCCGGAGAGGGCCGCTTAGGACGGGCCGGGGCTTGGGCAGCGGTCCCGGCGGCTTCGGTCGGCTCCGGCGGGGCTATACGGAAGGACTTCCGGGGTTTTCGGCGGAAAGCGAAAGGCGCGGCAGGGGAAACCTTGGACGCCTTTACGGATCTTGCCGGCGTACCGGTCCGGCGGGACCTGGTTTTCCTGAAAACCACCCGGGGATCGATGGTTTTCGGCCGGCGCCGCTGGGCAGTCTCCTTTGAAACCTGGTGTTCCAGCGCGGCTTTTATCGAATTCCACTTCCGTTGAAGGTAGGCATCCCCCCGAATCGAATAATAGTACCCTGTCACCAGGACCGACAGAACCGAGGCGAGTACCTCATCATCCCGGAGTTTATTTGCCCTGCCCCGGCGGATAGCCAAATACACCGCGTGGTGTTTGGTACCGTATTTTTTTGAATAGAAATAAAGAAGCTGTTCAAAAGCCGGATCATTAAGGTGATTCCAGTATTTGATACAATACGCCAGGGTTTGATCCTCCGGCTTGATCATATCCCCGGGAATTTCGATTCGGGCCAGATCCTCCGGGGAAAATTCAATGGCCGTCAGGTCTATCATGGGACGGGTTTGGGATTTTCGATGCCCCTGTTTTTTTTGCCGGGAATAACTCTTCCAGTCCTCCTGGATCTGCCGCTGCTGTTCCCGTTCCAAGGCCTGCCGCCGTTCGTCTTCCCGGCGGCTTAGGGCTTCCTCCACCACCGATAAAGACTGGTTTATGTAGGAACGGATCAGCTCCGTTGCCTTGTCCATGGATTTGACGTGAAAATCAAGCTCTTCCGCGTAATGGAGCAGCCGTTCCATCTGCCCCTGGGCTTCATAGGGCTCCTTGGGCAGCACCAACAGGATAGCATCCGCCGCTTTTATGGTGGAAATCACGTCTTTTTCATTATAGGATTCGACTTTTTCGACGATATAACCAATGGTTCTTTTGACCCGTTCCAGGGCGCGGGCCCCCAAATTCCGGTAGGCCTTGGCCAGGATGAGTTTGTACGCGGGGTCCCGGGAACGGTAACAGCGCATGAGTATGGCCCTGAATTCATCCTGGGGATACCGGGGTTTGAGGCGGGTTTGATATAAAACCAGGGCGTCCTGGGGACGGTGGGAGTTTCTTAATTCAAAATACCGTTCAATATCGGGATCATAATCCGGTGACAGAAAAGGATACTCCAACCGTAGTAATTCATCCTCAATTTTCTGTACATTCATCAACTTAAGTATAAAATGAAACGCTATTTTTGTATACCAAGCCAGCATTTAATGTTTATCCGGAATACATCCAAAGACTTGAACCTGAGAATTGCCGGACTTTGGCGGACGTGTTGTCCCACCCGTCCAAATATGATATACTAAGGTATGGATATTTTTTCAAAATTTTTTTGGGGATGTCTTATCGCGGCTTGTTTGACCGGAAATACCGCCTGTACCGCTAAGGAAAGAAACGATTTGGGGGACGGATTATTTGCCCGCATCAAAACCGGTAAGGGCGATATGATCCTCAAGCTTGAGTACCAAAAGGCGCCCCTCACGGTCTGTAATTTTGTGGCCCTGGCGGAGGGTAAAATGAACAATACCGGGGGGAAGCCCTTCTATGACGGGCTTTCCTTTCACCGGGTGGTGGACGATTTTATGATCCAGGGAGGCGATCCCCTGGGGAACGGGACCGGCGGGCCAGGCTACAGCTTTCCCGATGAATTTGATCCCAGCCTTACCCACGATGGCCCGGGGGTACTCTCTATGGCCAATGCGGGTCCCGGCACCAATGGGAGCCAGTTTTTTATTACCCATCGGGCTACCCCCTGGCTGGACGGCAAACATTCGGTTTTCGGCCGTATTGTCCGGGGGCAGGAGGTGGTGGACGCGATCCGGGAGGGCGACCGCATCGAAAAGGTTACCATCATCCGGAACGGAAGCGAGGCCGAGGCCTTTAAGGGGGATCAGGCCGCTTTTGACCGGCTGGTGCAGCAGGCGGTAGCAGCGGCGGTGGAAAAGACCCGGGCAAAACGGGAAGCGGATATCGCTGAAATCACGGTGAAATTTCCGGATACCGTCAAAACCCCGTCGGGGCTGCGGTATACCATTATCCAGGAGGGATCAGGGCCCAAACCAACCCCCGGCCAAACCGTGTCGGTGGGATATAAGGGGATGTTCCTTTCCGGTCAGGTCTTCGACGCCTCTGATTTGCACGGCGGCCCCCTGGAATTCCAGGCCGGGGCGGGACAGATCATCCCCGGTTGGGAAGAAACGGTCCTGGATATGCGTCTGGGTGAAAAGCGCCGGGTAATTATCCCCCCGGAACTGGCCTACGGCGATCAGGGCGCAGGCAATGGGGCCATCCCCGGAAACACCTTCCTGGTTTTTGAGATGGAACTGACGGGAATCCGGTAAGGAAGGGCAAAGGCTTTTACTTTTTTATTAATACCCAAAGAATTTAACCACGAACCAACACGAACTACACGAACAAAGAGGAAGAGAGTGAGAAGGGAGGAGAGAGGAGTTATGGTACCGAGCCATACATCTCCTCACTCCTAATTCCTAACTTCTCTCTCCATTTTTCCTCATTTTTTTCCCAAAAACTAAAGCATCCTGCATCCCCGTGCCTTATTATTCCCGGAGGTATTTCATGGCTATCCATAAACCGAAAGATAACAGC
>NZ_JAJQRC010000033.1:0-35674 GCF_046533115.1 Treponema sp. TIM-1 | reverse complement strand
TGGTCGTCGAGGATGAGTTTAAAGCTGTTATCTTTCGGTTTATGGATAGCCATGAAATACCTCCGGGAATAATAAGGCACGGGGATGCAGGGTGCTTTACTTGGAGGGAAAAAATCTAAAAAATAAGGGGAAGGCTAATCAATAGCTATCGATAAACAAATAATCTGATCGTCAAAAATGGTAAAGGGAATGCAGAGAAGCCGCCTTCGCTCCAGCGGCAACGCAATCATGTGGGCTTTGCCTTTTATAACATAGGGAAGGGAAATAGCTAATTTGAACATATCTTGCAATTTTTGTTTAACATTCCCCGCGACAATATTGATAAGTTCACCGATGGCATCAACCACATCACCGTCCAGGTAGGTATGTTTTGTACCGGTTATATTTTCGGTGATCCGGGTAGCTGTTTCGGTCTTCATGGAAATAGCCACCAGCCCCCGGGTTCCACCACTCAGACTTATAATCCCGCTGATATCCCAGTTCTGAAAATCTTCCCGCGTGATAAAATAGGCCCGCCCCGCAGTCAAATCACATTTGGCCATTTTTTTAAAAACCATGGTACAAACTTCAATAAAAGGCTCTATGTATTGCTGCATGCTAATAGTTATCCTACGGGAGGGTTCCAAAATCAACAACGCCGCCGCAAGCGGTCAAGGCATATACCTTTCACCACGAATTAAACGAGTTTTGGGACCCTCTCTATAAAAATTAAGATAAAAAACGAGCTTTGTATAGTACCCCAGGGCAACCGCCGGATTGCCACGATCCGGGGCTGCTTTGCAGGCCTCCACTCCCTCTATTGGATATTAAAATAATACCGCTCCAAATAGGCGATCCTCCGCCGGGCTTCATCAAACCGGGTGCTCTGGGGGTATTCCCGGATTAGCCGGCGGTAATAATCCAGGGCCGAACGGACATCCCGCTGGGGACCATTGGCTTCCAGGAGTTGACCGTAAAGCCACCAGGCCTCGTCACTCCCCGCGGGGTAGGTTTCCCGGAATTGATCCAGGATCGAAAGCGCCGAAGCCACCCTTCCCGCGCCATATTCCTCCCGTGCCCGGCTTACATATCCTTCAGCAGAAGTTCCGGGGGGAAGGGAACCGTCCCGCCCTGCCTCCGAAGGGGAAGCCTCGGGTACCGCCGGCCCGGCTGCCGGAGATCCGGCAACGGGCGGCTGGATTCCGGTAGCCGGTGGGGTCCCGACTACCGGTGGGGTCCCAATAGCGGGTGGCAGGGTCCCGGCAACAGGCGGGGTACCGGCAACGGGTGGCGGAGTCCCAACAACCGGTGGAGTCCCGGTAGTCGGTGGGGTCCCGGCTACCGGTGGAGTCCCGGTAGTCGGTGGTAGGGTCCCGGTGGAAGCAACGGTATCCCGAGAACCGGACGCCTCTGCAAGGGAAAGGGGCCAGCGGGGTTCGGCGACAACCCGTCCCCGATCAATGGGGGGATTAAAATAGGCGGTTCCCCTGGGTTCCGGCGCTTCCCCGATGATCACCCGGACATAATCATTAAGAATATAGTCCCGGATAAAATCCTGTTTGTAGAATTTCAGGGCATATGTACCGGCTTCTTCGGCCCGAAAGATAAAGCTCTGCCCCTCCGGGTCAAGCCGCCGGGAACCATAGGCTATACCCCGGCGGGCGCCCAATTCCCCCAGGAATACCCAGCCGGTCCCCCGGAAGGGGATTTCCACGAGTTGACCTACCGTAGCCCGGACCACCCGGGAAAAATGGAGATCCTCCTCGGTTTCAGTGGGGGACTGCAGCACGGATTGAGGGGTCTGAGGGGGAAGATCCGCGATGGGGGTTGCCGGGATCGGCGGTTTTTCCCGGGCCGTGGCCGGCGGAGGCAGGGGTTCCGCCGGCCGCAGGCTGCGGGGCGGTTCCGGCGGCGGAGCCGGTTCAGGCTCCGGATCTGCCGGGACCGAGGGAACCGGGACCGGAATCGCCGGAACAGAGGGGACCGGGGCAGGGGTAATCGGGGTCGGGGGCGCCGGGACCGAAACCGTCGGGGCAGGCTCAGGGACAGCCGGCGCTTCCGGTTCAGGGGTGGAGTCGGGTTCCGGCGCGGAATCGGGGACCGGCTCCGGAGGAAGCACCGGTTCGGCGGCGGGGAACAGGACCAGCGGCTCGGGCAAGGGATCTATCACCCCCTCCTCTTCCGGAAAAGCGGAATCCGGCAGCCTGGCTTCGGCAAAATCCAGCTCCGGTTCCGGCAAATCCCCGTATTCCGGCGATTCCAAAACCAGAGCCCCCCCAGGGACCACCTCCGATGGGGTTTCAGGGGAAACCTCCGCTGCCGGTAAGGATTTCTCCGTTACCGGCAGGGGTTCCTCCCCTATCTCCGGTAGATCAGGAGTTTCCCCCGGGGCGGCTTCCACAATCTCCGGCTCCTCCCGGCGTAATTCCGCCGGAACCGGCAGCTCCGCCTCGTCCTGAACGGGAACGCTCTTGCAGGAGAAACAGAGAAAAAAAAGGGCAATAACCATCCCCGCCGCAAAGGACCGGTCCGTTTTTCTCATGGAAGGCGCTCCAACAGTTCATCGATCAGCCCCTCTACCCGTTCCTGCCAAACCCGCCTATTATTCTTCAGGGGATCCGTCCAGAAGGGAAGGGCGTCTTCAGGGGTCCAGAATTCCCGGGGTGCCCGTTCCCACAAAACCTCCGGTAGAAAATCCGGTTCATCGGGCATAAAAAGCTCCTCCGGCGGAATAGGCAGGGGCCTAAATACCTCGGCCAAAGGCTGGGGCGGGGCGGCTTTGGGGTGGCGTCGTTGATAACTGACCACCCCCAGCACCACCAGGAGGCCCAAAATGACCCCAAAAGCCCCCAGGCAAACCAGAACCAGCCTGGTATGGATTCGCAGAATTTCCTTCGACCCTTTCAAAAGCCGGGCGCCTATCCTTAAAACCCGGGACTTTATTGATAAAAAAATATCCCCTAAGCCCATGTTTCTATTGTAACAGTAAAATCCGTTTCTGACACTACCCCCGGTCTTATGTTGCGGAACCAATACATTTTTGATATACTATATAGCAGGTTGAGCCAGTTTCAAAACCAACCACGTTTTGAAATAGCCTCTATATTAAGTTTTGAATAAGGCCCGGAGCGTACAAAGTGAATGAACGGCTTGACTCTTTATTGCGGCGGTATAATGAATTAACCCTTCTGATTCAGGATCCCGAATTGGTTAAGGATCAACAGAAATACCGGGATACCATGAGGGAATATGCTCAACTCAGTGAAATTGCCTCCGCCCAAAAGGAAATCGAGGGGCTTTCCGCGCAAATGGAAGAGACCAAAGCCATGGTCCAGACCGAAAAGGATTCGGATATGCGGGAACTGGCCCGGGAGGAGCTGCGGGAACTGGAACTGCGGATAAAAGACGCCGAGGATAAGCTGAAATTTCTCCTCATCCCCAAGGACCCCCTGGATGAAAAAAACATTATCATGGAGATCCGGGCCGGTACCGGAGGGGAAGAAGCGGCCCTGTTTGTGGCGGACCTTTTCCGTATGTACTCCCGGTTTGCCGAAACCAAGGGCTGGAAATTCGAGATCATGAACGTCAACGAAACCAATCTGGGGGGATTTAAAGAGATTGTTTTTTCCGTGAGCGGAAAAAACGTATACGAAAACCTCCGGTATGAATCCGGGGTCCACCGGGTCCAGCGGGTTCCCGCCACCGAAGCCTCGGGCCGGACCCACACTTCGGCGGTTACTGTGGCGGTACTCCCCGAGGCGGATGAAACCGAGGTGGAGATCCGCCCGGAGGACCTCCGTATCGACGTGATGCGGGCCGGGGGCCCCGGCGGACAGTGCGTCAATACCACTGATTCGGCGGTGCGGATCACCCATATCCCCAGCGGGGTGGTGGTCCACTGTCAGGACGAAAAAAGCCAGATTAAAAACAAGGCCAAGGCCATGCGGATCCTCCGGGCCCGGATCTACGAGTTAGAAGCGGCCAAGGCCCATTCGGAGCGGGCGGAGGCCCGGAAAAACCAGGTGGGCAGTGGGGATCGTTCCGAACGGATCCGTACCTATAATTTCCCCCAAAACCGCCTCACCGATCACCGGATCAACCTGACCCTTTACAAACTGGACCTCATCATCGAGGGGGATGTGGAGGAGCTTTTCGACGCCCTCAAACTCTCCTCCCGGGAAGAAATGCTTCGGGCCACCGCCTCTTAGCGGGATGGAAGGGCTCACCATAGGGGAGGCCCTAACCCAGGGGACTACCCTGCTCCGTTCCGCCGGCATTGATACCCCTGCTCTGGACGCTTCTCTGCTTCTGGGGGAGATCCTTCGCCTGGATCGGGCCGGCCTCATCCTGGCGGATCAGACCCCCCTTCCCCCGGAAGCCCGGGGGCTTTTTGATAAATCCCTTAAACGGCGGCTCTCCGGGGAATCTGTGGCCTGGATCCTGGGCCGCCGGGAATTTCGGGGCCTTGAATTTGCCGTTTCTCCGGAGGTCCTGGTTCCCCGACCGGATACGGAAATCCTGGTGGAGGCGGCCCTGGAATTCATCGACGCCCGGGGGGCTTCGCCGCAGCTCACCCTCCTGGACCTCTGTACCGGTTCCGGGGCCGTGGCTATTTCCCTAAAACATGAACGGCCCGGCCTCAGGGTCAGCGCTTCGGACATCTCCCCCCCGGCCCTGGACCTGGCCCGGAAAAACGCCCGGCGGCTTTTGGGAAGGTCCGACGGGATCAATTTTTTACCAGGCAGTCTTTTCGCCGGTATATCCGGCTCGTTTGACCTGATCGTCTCCAACCCCCCCTACGTCCCCTCGGCGCTTTTGGAAACCCTGGCTCCCGAGGTTCGCCGGGAGCCCCGGATCGCCCTGGACGGCGGCCCCGACGGCCTGGACCTCATCCGTCCCATCATCGCCGGGGCGCCGGAACACCTGCTGCCGGGGGGGGTCCTCCTTTTAGAAGCCGATCCCGGGCAAATGCCAGCCATCACCGCCCTGTTCACCCAGGGGGGGTACGGGAATATCCGGGTGTTCCAGGACCTATCCGGTCAGGATCGGGTGGTGGGCGGCATTATCCGCGGCACTAATACCTGATAACTGCTAAAAGGATATATCTAAATAAATTTAACCACGAAGGCGCAGAAGGCGAATAAGGAAGGATGAAGAATTAAGAGAGAATGAGGAAGAACACCCTACTCTTCATTTTTCCCTGTTTTCGACTTCCTTCTTCGCCTTCTTCGTCTTTGTGGTCAAATTCTCTTTCTCTCCTGTATCAGGTATTAGTGTTTACCAGGCAGCAGGTACCTTTTCCCCCGGGCGGTTTTTTTGTATCATAGCAAAAAATGTCGTATATATCGGAATTTAAAGAACAGATTCAGCGCTACGAAGCAGGGGAACAGGAACGGATATTTCAGGCGGTTTCCTGGCGGGAAAAATTTCCTGCCAATCAAACGTCCGGCGAGCCGGTCCATCCCCTAGGGGTTGCCTCTATCTTAACGAACCTTAACCTTGATGCCGATACGATCATCGCGGCCCTGCTCCACGATGCCCTGGAAGAAACCGCCCTGTCCTCCGGCGAAATCGAGGACCGCTTCGGCGGCGATGTGGGCCGCATGGTGGAAGGGGTTACCCGGATCGCCGATATATCCGCTAAAAGCAAAACCCTCCAGGAAGCGGAAAACATACGCAAGATGCTCTTCGCCATGGTTACGGATATCCGGGTCATTTTTATCAAGTTGGCGGATAAACTCCACACCATGCGGACCCTGGACGAGCTTGCCCGGGAACGGCACAAAACCGTAGCCCAGGAATGTCTGGACATCTACGCGCCCCTGGCGGACCGGCTGGGTATTTCCTGGATTAAGGACGAGCTGGAGGATCTGTCCCTCAAATACCTCAACCGGGAAGTATACCTGCAAATAAAAGAAATCGTCGCCTTAAAACGGGGCGAACGGCGGAATTTTCTCGACAACGTTAAGGAAGACATACGCCGGGAAGCGACGGCCGCGGGTATCACCATAGAGGTCGAAAGCAGGGCGAAACATTTTTATTCTATTTATCAGAAGATGCGGAAGCGGAACAAGGCCACGGGGGATCTCTACGATTTATTCGGTATCCGGATCCTCTGCGACGGCATCGAAAACTGTTATACCCTGCTGGGGCTGGTCCACCGCCTCTGGAAACCCCTGGACGGCCGCTTCAAAGACTATATCGCCATGCCCAAATCCAACGGCTACCAAAGCCTCCATACCACGGTGATGGCCGCCGGGGGTAACCTCCTGGAAATACAGATTCGCACCCAGGAGATGCACCGGATCGCCGAACACGGCATTGCCAGCCACTGGCTGTACAAAAAGGGCGGCGCTAAAGAGACCGTCCATCCCGCCGACATTTCCCTGGTAAACCGCCTCAAGGATTGGAAACAAATCGAAGCGGAAAGCGGCTTCAGCCGGGTTTCGGAGTCCTTTCTGGACGACATCAAGCGGGAACTCCTCAAGGATTCGATCTACGTTTTTACCCCCCAGGGTAAGGTGATCGAGCTCCCCGCCGGGGCGACCCCCATTGATTTCGCCTACCATATCCACACCGCCATTGGGGAGCACTGCGCCGGGGCCAAGGCCGACGGGGCTATCATTCCCTTGAGCAGCGAACTCCAAAATACCCAGGTGGTGGAAATCCTCACCGCCACCAACGCCCGGCCCCATGTGAACTGGCTCAGAACCGTCAGGACCGCCAAGGCCCGCAGCAAAATCCGGTCCTGGCTTCAGCAAAATGACGATTCCATCATTATCGAAAAAAACATTGTCGCGAAAAAAAAGCCCCCCCTCCCGGAAGCCCCGCCTCCGGTGGAAAAAGCGCCGGAACTATGGGGCCCCCGGTTCATCCGCCCCCAAATTCTGGAATCCGACACCACCCTGCTCCATGTCCGGGTGGAGGATGAAAAAAACATGATGATCCATTTTGCCAAATGCTGCCACCCGGTAATCGGGGATCCCATCATCGGCTACGTCTCCCGGGGCCGGGGGATCATCATCCACCGGAAAAACTGCAGCAACCTGGCCAATATTCCCGACTTTTTGGAACGGAAAATTGAAACCGAATGGGAAAACGCCGCCTCCGTCCTGGTCAAACGCTTTAAGGTTGAAGCCCGTTTGTCCACGGACCTTTTTTCCGAAATTGAGGGGGCGGTCAGAAAGTATCAGGGCCATCTCATTGAGGGCCGGCTGGAAGAAACCTCGGTCAACCACCTGACCGGTTTTTTTACCATGCAGTTGGAACAGAGCGAGGATCTCAAAAAGGTCCTCAAAAATATCCGGGGTATCCCCGCGGTTTTCAGCATCCAGACCTTAACCTAGGCGGTCTTATGAAGCGGAGGCTTTGTATTTTTGGGGGCATAATCCTGTGCCTTTTTTTCTGGTTCAGGGAAGTAAAAGCGGCCGTCCCCGGCGTGGAAAATATCCCGGCCCCGGCGGCTCTTGCCCCGCCACAGGCCCCGCAGGCGGATTTCCTCACCATCGTCGCCGCCGGGGACAACCTGCTCCACGAGTCGATCATCCGGGCGGCCTTCCAGGACGGGACCTATCACTTTGATCCCATCTATGCCGGCATAAAGGCCCTCGTCGAACCGGCGGATATCGCCTTTATCAACCAGGAGACCCCCCTGGCGGGGGAAGGCTTCGGTTATTCCCGGGGCCTTACCTTCAACGCCCCTCAGGTCTTGGGGAAAACCCTGGCGGACGCCGGCTTTGATGTGGTAAGCCACGCCAACAATCACGCCCTGGACAAGGGCGAAGCCGGCCTCTCCGCCACCCTGGATCTTTGGGATTCCCTGCCCGGGGTTCACTACCTGGGCATCCACCGCTCCCGGGAACAACGGGACCGCCGGCAGGTCATCATTGAGAAAAACAACATCAAAGTCGGGTTCCTGGCCTATACCTACGGAACCAACGGGATCCCCCTGCCCCGGAACAAACCCTACCTCGTATCCCTGGCGGAAAACGAAGTCATTGCCCAGGAGATTAAAACCCTGCGACCCCTCTGTGATTTTTTGGTGATTTCCATGCATTGGGGAAATGAGTATGACCACAGATACAACGCCGCCCAGCAGGCCCAGGCCCAATTCATCGCCGACCAGGGGGCGGATCTGATCATCGGCCACCATCCCCATGTGATCCAGGCGTACCAATACCTTCCCCGCAAAGACGGCAAGAGTACCCTCTGCTTTTATTCCCTGGGGAATTTTTTGGCCGCCCAGGATATGCCCAATACCTTGCTGGGGGCTCTGGCCTATATCAAAATAAAAAAGATAAATTCCGAGATCGCTATCGAAGCGGCCGCGGTCATTCCCACGGTCACCCATTTTAACACAGCCTATACCGGCTTTCGTATCTATCCCCTCTATGAGTATACCGAAGCACTGGCCAATACCCACGGCCGCAAAAGGCCCCAATACGAATTAAGCCTATCCTACTTTACCGCCCTGGCCCGGAGGATCTTCGGCGAAGGGCTCATCGAATATAACCCCTTTGCCCCGTAACGGGCAGGTTCTTTAAACGCTTTTTTTACCGTGCTTGATCGCGGCCTTACAGGTTTTACAGATTTTGATTTTTGCCTCTCCCGCGTCCTGCTCATAAAGAATTTTCACATTCCTTCGTTTACAAACCGGACATTCACCCCGTCCGCGGGCGAAAAGCTCCCGAATTCCCTTGCCTCTATGCGCTTTAGCCATTATCCCTTCCCCGCTTGTTTAGTTTAAACCGCTTCCGCTTTTTCGGCGGCTTTTTTGTCTTTCTTTTTATCTTCTTTGGCCGCCTTGGCCTTGGCGGCCTTGGCATCTTTTTTCGACTTTTTGTCGGAAGCGCCCTCGGTATCCAATTTATAATCCACCAATTCCAGGATAACCACTTCCGCGGCGTCCCCGGCCCGCGCCCCCAGTTTGATGATCCGGGTATATCCCCCGGGCCGTTCCTTCATCCGGATGGCGATATCGGTGAACAACTTGGCCACCATCCCTTCATCAAAGAGCCGGGCGGAAACAATACGCCGGTTATGCACCGAATCAAGCTTTGCCCGGGTTATCAATTTTTCCGCGCTCCGGCGGATCGCCAGGGCCTTGGCTTTGGTGGTCCGGATCCGTTCGTAACGGAATAACGAGGTAACCATATTGCGGTGCAGGGCTTTCCGGTGAGCCGACGACCGATCAAGGGGGTTAAATCCGCGTTTATGCTTCATCTTCTTCTTCCTTTTCCTGCGAGGTAATTTTTACCGCGTTTTTTAACACATTGACGTCGGTTATCCCCAGGCCTAAATTCCACTCCTTGAGTTTTTCCTTTATTTCCTGGAGGGACTTTTTCCCGAAATTCCGGGTCTTGGCGATATCATCCTCGGTCTTCCGGGTCAATTCCCCGATGGTCTTAATATTCGCGTTTTTAAGACAATTAGAAGACCGTACCGATAATTCCAACTCTTCTACCGGGGTATTGAGGATCTGACGGATCCGTTCATCATCCTCATCCAGATCCTCATCGGCGCCCAGGTTGTTTTCATCAAAATTAATAAAGACCGAAAAATGCTCCTTGGCGATCTTCGCAGCTTCCGCCAAGGCGTCGTCGGGTCTCAGGGTACCATCGGTCCAAATCTCCAGGATGAGCTTATCATAATCATTACGCTGTCCTATCCTGGTGGGTTCCACGGTGAATTTAACCTTTTTAACCGGCGAAAAAATCGCGTCCATGGGAATGGTACCTATCACATCCACATAACGCTCGTTCATCTCCGAGGGCACATAGCCCCGGCCCAGATCGATCTGGACCTCAAACTCAAGCCGGGCATCATCCATCAGGGTCATAATATGCTGTCCGGTACTGAGGATCTCAACCTGTCCGATCCGTTCAAAATCATCGCTTTTTATATCATTTTTACCGGACCATTCGTACAATAATACATCCTGTTCCACATCCTCAGGAAGTCTCAGCCGAATTTGTTTAAGGTTGTTGAGTACTTCCAATGTATCCTCCACGATATTCGGAATCGTCTCAAATTCACTGGAAACATTGTGGGCAACCCCGTCGGCGTCATAGGAGGTTATCTTAACCGCCGTGATGGCATATCCCTGTATTGAGGAAAGGAGCACCCTTCGTAAAGTATTTCCTACCGTTGTACCAAATCCTGGTTCAAAGGGAGCGGCGATGAACTTGCCATAATTGATTTTAAGTTCACCATGCTCATAGGAAATACCCTTGGGGCGTTTGAATCCTTTAAGAAGGTTCTTACGGGCCATGGAGACTCCTTATTTCGAATATAATTCGACAATCATCTGTTCTTTGACGTCTGCAAGGTCAGTGATATCGCTGCGCCGCGGGGCGGCAAGAAATTTTCCTTTCATCCCGTCAGGATCGAGCTGCAGCCAGGGCATAACCCCGGACTTCCCGAATTCCTTCAGAGCCTCCTTCACCACCACCAAATTCTTACTGGGCTCTTTAATTCCAATAACATCATCGGGCCGCACCAAATAGGACGGAATATTAACCCCTTTGCCATTCACCGTTATATGACCGTGGAGCACAATCTGCCGGGCCTGACTCCGGCTTACCGCAAAACGAAGCCTATATACTACATTATCGAGCCTGCGCTCCAATAATACAAATAAATTCTCACCGGTAATACCGGTCATCCGCAGGGCCCGGTCAAAAAAGAGGCTGAACTGTTTTTCCTGCATCCCGTAAATCCGCTTTAGTTTCTGCTTTTCCCGGAGCTGCAGTCCATAATCAGACCGTTTCCCCGGCCTGGCCTTGGGATCCTTCCCCGGTGCGGGCCGTTTTTTGTTAATAGGACACTTATCGCTTTTACAACGGTCCCCTTTGAGCATCAATTTTTTCTGCTCCGCCCGGCATAATCGGCAAACCGGTCCGGTATATCTTGCCATATATTCTTACCCCCCTTAGATACGCCTGGTTTTCCGCGGCCGGCAGCCGTTATGGGGGATCGGGGTAACATCGTTGATCGATTTTACCTTTATCCCCAGGGCGCCCAACTGGCGTATCGCCGATTCCCGGCCTATACCCGGTCCTTTGACATACACATGCACCTCCCGTAACCCCACCTGCAGGGCCTTCTGGGCCGCGGTTTCGGTAACGGTTTGGGCCGCGAAGGGAGTGGACTTTTTAGCGCCCCTAAACTGTAACCCCCCGGAACTTGCCCATGAAATAGCATTTCCCATCAGATCCGTGATGGTGACAATGGTATTATTGAACGTAGCTTGGATATATACGTTCCCTTCATATACGGATTTTTTTTCTTTCCGTTTTTTGGTATTAGCAGCCACCCTTTCCTCCGAATTTTTCAACCCCCCCAGGGGTTGAAAGGCTATTTCTTCTTACCGGCAACGGTCTTTTTCTTACCCTTCCGGGTCCGTGCGTTGGTTCGGGTCCTTTGTCCCCGAAGGGGCAGCCCTTTACGATGCCGCAGTCCCCGGTAACAACCGATGTCCATGAGCCGTTTGATGTTCAGGGCTATCTCGGTCCGTAAACGCCCCTCCACCTTGTAATCGCTTTCCAGGATCTGCCGGAGTTCATTTAATTCCTCCTGGGACAGATCATTGATAAGCCTTTGGGGATCGATCTTGGTTTTCGCGCAGATCTCATCGGCGCTGGATCGGCCCACCCCAAAGATATAGGTTAAGGCGATATTCACATGTTTATTAGGGAGGTCAACCCCCGCTAGACGTGCCATAACTGCCCCTAACCTTGCTTCTGTTTGTGTTTAGGATTCTGACAAACAATACGGATTATACCGTTCCGTTTAATCACCTTGCATTTATCGCAAATAGGCTTAACACTTGTCCGGACTTTCATCCAATCGTTCTCCCTTATATCTTCACTCAAACCGGCAAAAATCCGGTTTTTTATAACCTTTTTCATCCCCCAATATGTCCTTGGGGGGTTAAATTCCTCACATCCAAGGCTGCCGGTTCAAAATCACGGCCCTTCCGGACCATTGGATGTTGAAACCGGAACTTCTATTAAAGCGAATTTTAAGCAATTCGCCAAGGGGGGATCGGGCCGTCTTATCGGCCCCCGCCCTAAAGGTTCCGTCCCCGCAGCCGTCCCCGCTTGGTCAAGCCCCCGTGGTAGTGCATCTTCAAAAGGGCCTCCACCTGGCTCATGGTGTCCAGGTCTACCCCCACCAAAATCAAGAGGGAGGTACCCCCCATAAGGTATGAAATTGACGAGGGGAAGTTAAACAAACTCTGAATAATCGTGGGAAGTACCGCGATCACCGCCAAATAGAGGGACCCGGGCAATACAATCCGGTTCAATATCCTGGTCAGGTATTCCTCAATCCGTTCGGTTCTGATCCCCGGAATGGAACCGCCGTTTTCCCGGATGTTTTTGGCGATTTCTATGGGGTTCAGGCTCACCTGGGTATAAAAATAGGCGAAAAAGATGATGAGCAGAACATACAACACCGTATAGAGGATTCCCTGGGGATTCAGGGCCCGGGAAATCGCCGCGAGCCACGCCACATTCCCCCCGATGGTCGAAGCTATCTGCAGGGGAAAGGTGAGAATCGACGAGGCGAAGATCACCGGGATAACCCCGGAGGGGTTAATTTTAAAGGGGATATAGGTATTCTGACCGCTGTACATCCGGCGGCCCACCACCCGTTTCGCGTAATGGACGGGGATTTTCCGCTGCCCCTGCTGTTCAAACACCACCAGGGCGACCACCGCCACAAACATCACAAAAACCACAATCACGAAAACCGGGTTAAGCTGATCGTTCCGCACCCGGCCGACGAGTTCCCACAGGGCCTGGGGGAGCCGGGCCACGATCCCGGCAAAGATGAGGAGGGAAATTCCGTTTCCTATCCCCCTTTTGGTGATCTGCTCCCCTATCCACATGAGGAACATGGTCCCGGTGGTAACGGTCAATATGGCGATCAGGGTGAAGGGAAGTATCCGCATACTCAAAAGGTTTTCCACGCTCCGGGAAATGCTCTGGGCGTATTGGGTTACCGCGAAGGACTGGATGATACAAACCACCACGGTCCCTATCCGCTGATAACTCTGGATCTTCTTTTTACCCCCCTCCTCCTCGGAGATCTTCTTTAAACTGGGAAAAACGATAAGCAACAGCTGCATGATGATCGACATGGAGATATAGGGCATGATCCCCAGCATAAATACCGAGAAGTTAGAGAAGGCCCCCCCGGCGAAAAAATCCAGATAATCCACAATGGCGTTTCCGGAATTCTGCTGGGAAAGAAAATAGGTGTTAAGCTCCCGGACATTAATCCCCGGTATGGGGAGTACCGCCCCCAGACGGAAAACAATCAGCATCAGGGCGGTAAAAAATATCCGTTCCCGTAGTTCTTTTACCCTGAAGCTGTCAACCAATGGATTACTTGCCATGTTACCTTTCCTATATCAAGGGATTACGCATCGGCGGCCCGGTCTTTCGACGGCTTTGCCGAACCGCCGCTTACGGAACCACCGGCTTTGGTTATCTTCTCTTTCGCGGAAGCCGATATGGCCTCAATTTTAACCACCAGCTTTTTGGTGAATTCCCCGTCCCCCAGGATCTTTACCGGTACGGCGCCTTTAACCAGCCCCTTCCTAATCAGGGAAGCGGTGCTTACGGTTTCTCCGTCGGCAAAACGTTTCTCTATCTCCCCCAAGTTTATCACCTGGTAGGTCTTTTTGAAGGGATAGTTGGAAAAACCCCGCTGGGCCAAACGCCGGTACAGGGGCATCTGCCCCCCCTCAAAACCAACGTAGGTTTTACCCCCCGACCGGGCCTTCTGGCCCTTGTTGCCCTTTCCCGCGGTGGTACCCCGGCCCGAACCCTGTCCCCGGCCAATGATGCGTTTCTGCTTATTGGCCCCTTCGGGGGCATGTAAATCAAAATCAGCCATCAGTTAATCTCCTCCACCGAAACCAGGTGGGAAACCCGCTTAACCATTCCCAAAATAGCGGGGCTCGCCTCCTGTTCCCGTTCGGAACCTATTTTCCGCAGGCCCAAAGACCGGATGGTGGCGCGATGTTTGGGTAACGCCCCGATGGTACTGCGGACCAGACGGATTCGGATTTTCTGCGCCATCTTCCTACCCCCATAACTCTTTCAGGGATTTCCCCCGGTTTTTAGCCACCGCCTTCGCGTCCATCATACGGCTAATACAATTAAAGGTCGCCTTAACCACGTTGTACTGGTTTTTGGCGCCGATGGACTTACTCAACACATCCGTAACCCCCCCGGCTTCCATAATCGCCCGGATAGGGCCGCCGGCAATGATCCCCGTACCGGAACAAGCGGGTTTCAGCAGCACCTCGGAGGACTTAAAAAGCCCGATGATCTCGTGGGGAATGGTCCCGTTTTTAACGGGAAGCCGCACCAGGTTCCGCTTTGCCTTTTCAATGCTTTTGCGGATAGCTTCGGAAACATCGTTGGCCTTGCCAAACCCGTATCCCACCTTGCCTTTCCGATCCCCCACCACCGTCAGGGCGGAAAAGGAAAACCGGCGGCCCCCCTTAACGACCTTGGCGGTCCGGTTGAGTTTTACCAGCTTTTCAATAAATTCCTTGTCTTTGTCCTGATTCCTATCTCTGTCTCTATCCCTATCCCGTGAATGTTCCATCCCGCCCCCTAGAAGCGAATCCCGGCTTTCCGGGCTCCGTCGGCCATGGCTTTAACCAGGCCGTGATATAAATAACCATTCCTATCGAAAACCACCGTGGTGATATTCCTCTCCAGGAGCCGTTTTCCCAAAACTTCCCCCAGTTGTCCCGCCCCCTCCACGTTCCGTTTAATTGTTCTCAGGTCCTTCTCCAGGGTCGACGCGGAGACCAGGGTATGTCCCTGGGTGTCATCAATAATCTGAACGGACAGGGCCCGGTTGCTCCGGGTAACGCTCATCCGGGGCCGCTCCGGGGTACCGGAGATACCCTTGCGGATATGGATTTTCCGTTTGAGCCGTTTTCTGTCTTTTTCAACCATTTTCTTCAACATTACTTGATAACTCCTCTCATTCGTGGAGAAACCGCCGGAGGGTTTCTCCCCGTCAAATGGTCCGGTTCCAAAATCAACTCTTTGGTCACCGGCGCTGCGGTTTCCGAGGCCGCAGGCCCTGGGCTAAACCCTTACCAACCGGGCCTTGAAACCGGCTTATTTAACCCCGGACTTACCGACCTTCCTCCGGATTTTCTCGTTTTCATACCGGATCCCCTTGCCCTTATAGGGCTCGGGCAGCCGGAGTTTCCGGATCTGGGAAGCGAATTCCCCCACCCGTTGTTTGTCAATGCCGCTTACCACCACCCGGCCGCCTGGTTCGGAAACCACCGAAATATCCTCGGGGATGCCGACGTAGATATCATTGGAATACCCCAGGTTCATGGCCAGCAGGTTTCCCTGTACCTCCGCCCGGTACCCGACCCCGGTAATAATCAGGGCCTTGGAAAACCCCGTGGAAACACCGATCACCATATTGTTAAGCAGGTTCCGGTAAAGCCCGTGGTAGGCCTTGGTCTGCTTTTCCTCATTGGCCCGGGAAACCAGGATCGTCTCCCCCTCGGGGGTAAAACTGATCACCGGATGATACTTTTGGGTTAGTTTCCCCTTGGGGCCTTCCACCGAGATCACCTCATCTTTAAAGGCAACCTTAACCCCGGGGGGAATTTTAACGGGAATTTTTCCAATCCGTGACATAGCAACCTCTTACCAAACGGTACAAATAATTTCGCCGCCGACTTTTTTCTCGGCCGCCTTTCTTCCGGTGGTGACGCCGATGGAAGTGGATACAATCAGGGTACCGTATCCGTTGTACACCCGCGGCATCTTCTTATAACCCGTATACACCCGTCGTCCCGGTTTTGATATTTTTTCAATTCCGTGGATGACCGGACCGGTTTCTTCGTCATACTTCATGAAAACCCGGATGACATTAATCCCTTCCTGGTTCACTTTCTTAAAATTCTTGATATACCCTTCGATCTTTAAGATTTTTACGATCTCAAGTTTCAGCTTGGAGGTAGGGATATCAACTTTTTCATGCTTTGCCATCCCGGCGTTTCGGATCTTGGTCAGCATGTCCGCAATGGGGTCAGATACGCTCATCCTTTTCTCCTACCTTACCAACTTGATTTAGTGACGCCCGGAATAAGTCCTTCGCTTGCAAGTTTGCGGAAGCAAAGGCGGCACATTTCAAATTTCCGCAAATAACCCCTGGCCCGGCCGCAAATCCGGCAGCGGTTAACTTTCCTGGTCTTATATTTCGGCGTCCGTAACGCCTTTATGATCATCGCTTTTCTTGCCATGTATACTCCTTATTCCGGGTTAATCAGGTTAACCTGAAGGACCCTTAAATTCGGACTTTCGGAACCAATAAAGGCGCCGAAAACCGCCGTTTTTATTTTCTGAAGGGCATACCGAACTTGGCGAGGAAGGCCTTGGCCTCCGCATCGGTCCGTGCCGTCGTTACAATGGCGACATTCAGTCCGGCTACGCGCTCAATCTTATCAAAATCAATTTCGGGGAAAATGATCTGCTCGGTGATCCCCAGGGAATAATTCCCCTGTCCGTCAAAGGCGTTCTGATTTACCCCCCGAAAATCCTTAACCCGGGGCAGGGCGATATTCACCAGCCGGTCCAGGAATTCGTACATCATCGCCCCCCGGAGGGTAACCTTGGCGCCGATTTCCTGACCGGTCCGGATTTTAAAGTTGGCGATGCTCTTACGGGCCTTGGTTTTAACCGCCTTCTGGCCGGTAATAAGGGTGAGATCCGCAATCGCCGCGTCCAGAAGCTTCTTGTTCTGCAGCGCTTCGCCTACCCCCATGCTGACCACAATCTTCTCCAGCCGCGGCGTCTGCATGGGCGAGGTATAGCCGAACTCTTTAAATAACTCCGGGGCTACCTGTTCCCGATATATTTTTTTGAGCCGCGGTTCGTAATTCTTCATTTTAACGCCACTCCTTACAATGCCTCTCCGCATTTTCTGCAGATCCTGATCTTGGCTTTCCCGTCCGGTTTATACCCTATCCGGGTGGGTCCGCATTTTTTACAGACGATCATCACATTGGAACTGTGGATCGCCGCCTCAACCTCCACAATGCCGCCCCGATCCTGCTGAGACCGGCGTTTCATCGCCTTCTTGACGATGTTGGCGCCTTCCACCACCACCCGGTCCTTATCACGGAGCACCTTCAAAATCCGGCCCCGTTTTCCCTTATCCTTGCCGGTTATGATCTGCACGGTGTCTTCTTTTTTCAACTTGTATTTATGCTGCGTTTCCGCTGTCATCATACCGCTCCTTTGCCGGACACCCCGGTCCCGGCTAAAACTTTAATCCAAAATCAGCCCGCCGGATTATAACACCTCAGGGGCCAGGGAGACGATCTTCATAAAATCCCGCTCCCGTAATTCCCGGGCCACCGGCCCAAAGATCCGTTTGCCCTTGGGATTCATACTCCCGTCAATAATCACACAGGCATTATCATCAAAACGGATATAGGTTCCGTCGGGGCGCCGATATTCCTTATGGGTCCGGACTACCACCGCCTTTTCCACGGAACCTTTTTTAATGGTCGATGTGGGCAGGGCATCCTTGACGGCTACCACAATAATATCGCCGATCCCCGCATATTTGCGTTTGGAACCCCCCAGTACTTTAATACACTGTACGGTCTTGGCCCCTGAATTGTCGGCCACATTCAGGAAAGTTTCTACTTGAATCATTTTCTCCGCTCCCCTTATTTGGCCCGTTCGACAATTGCCGCAAGTTTCCAGCATTTTTCCTTGCTGAGCGGACGGCATTCCACTACTCGAACCCGATCTCCCACTTTTGCCTCATTGGCTTCATCATGGGCCTTAACTTTTTTACTCCGCTTAACATATTTTTTGTAAAGGGGATGCAAGGCGGTGGTTTCTACGGCAACCACGATGGTTTTATTCATTTTATCGCTCTTAACAATCCCCACAAACTCTTTTTTGCCGCTTTTAGCTTTAACAACCTGATCTTCCACCATTCGCTCCTTAAACAAGTTTTCGGAAATACCCCGCAAAAACCTGTATTACCCCTTTAAAGCCGGTTCCTGCTGCCGGATCATACCATTAAGACGGGCTATCTGCCGGCGCATAACCCGTTTTTGAAGCGGATTATCCACATGCCCGATAACTATCTGAAAACGAAGTTCCATATACTTTTTATTAAGTTCATCCCGCTTTGCCTTAAGCTCCGCCAGGGAGAGGTTCTTAAACGAATTTTTCATACCCCATTCCTTCTATATAACATAAAACCCAAGGCTATTTCCCGAGCTCAAAGTCGGAACGGGCCACAAACTTGGTTTTAATCGGAAGTTTAGCCCCCGCCAGGATCATCGCCTCTTCCGCAATGGTTTTATCGATGCCTCCCAGTTCAAACATCACGGTTCCCGGTTTAACCACGGCAACCCAATACTCAGGCGGCCCTTTCCCCTTACCCATGCGGGTTTCCGCGGGTTTCTTGGAATAGGGCTTGTCCGGGAAAATCCGGATCCATACCTTGCCGCCCCGCTTAATATGACGGTTCAGGGCAATACGGGCGGCTTCAATCTGCCGGTTGGTAATCCACATCCGGTCCAGGGCCACCAGGGCATAATCCCCAAAAGCCACGGTATTTCCCCGGGTGGCGTTTCCCGGCATATTGCCCCGTTGTACCTTACGGTGTTTTACACGTTTAGGACTCAGCATCGATTAACTCCTCGCGGGGGCGCGTTCACGCCGCTTACGGACCAGGACGCCCGCGTCTTCTTTTTGTTCCTTGCCGTACTTCATACCGTTATAAACCCACACCTTAACGCCGATGACGCCGAAGGTGGTATGGGCCTCGGCAAAACCGTAATCAATATCCGCCCGCAGGGTATGCAGGGGAATCCGGCCTTCCTTGACTTCCTCGGTCCGGGACATTTCCGCGCCCCCGAGCCGCCCCGAAAGCCGCACCTTAACCCCCTGGGCATTACCCTTTTTAATGGCGTTGGTGATAGCCTGTTTCATGGTCCGCCGGAAAGAACCCCGGGCCAAAAGCTGCCGGGAAATGTTCTGGGCGACAATCTGGGCATTACTATCCGCGTTCCGGACTTCCTTAATCTTGATCTGGACCTTCTTGGTGACCTTCTTTTGCAGCTCACTCCCGATTTTTTCTATGTTGGCACCCTTAACGCCGATGATAACCCCGGGACGGGCGGTATGGATCACGATGGTGATCCGCTGGGGGTGCCGGATGATTTCCAACTCGGCGATATCCGCTCCCTTGGTCTCGTTCATATTTAAAATAGAGGATCGAAGTTTCAGGTCCTCGTGAAGGGTATTGGCGTATTCTCTGGGGTCCACATACCACCGGGAAGCCCAGGTTTTATTGATTCCTATCCGAAGTCCAATCGGATTAACTTTTTGTCCCACGTTATTCCCCCGCCTTTTTTCGTAAACCACCGGCCTGCACTTCGTCAATGACCACGGTAATATGGCACATCCGTTTAAGCAGCATATCCGCCCGGCCCCGGGCCCGGAACCAAATCCGCTTCATCCGGGGGCCTTCGTCAATTTGGATCTTCTTAACATACAGCATGTCTTCGGCAAGCTGCTTGTTCAGGCTCAGCGCATTGGAAGCGGCGGATTTTACGGTTTTCCTGATGAGCCGGGCCCCCTTATGGGGCATGTTCTCCAGGATGGACATAGCCTCGGGATAGGGCTTGCGGCGGACGAGATCCGCCACGGGCCTGATCTTAAAGGGCGAAGCGATAAGGTACCGGGTCACCGCCCAGAAGCCTTCTCTTTTTTCATGTGCTTTTTTTCCCATACTCTTTACCTATAGCCCTATTTAGCGGCTTTTTTATCCGACCCCGCATGACCCCGGAAGATCCGAGTCGGAGCGAATTCCCCAAGTTTGTGGCCGACCAAATTTTCCGTAATATAGACGGGGATCCAGGTCTTTCCGTTATACACGGAAATGGTATTCCCCACCATTTCAGGAATAATAGTGGAACAGCGGGAATAGGTTTTAATCATCCTCCGATCCCCGGCCTTGGCCATCTCCAATACTTTCTTATAAAGGCTCTTTTCTATAAAAGGTCCTTTTTTTATTGATCTTGACACCCTTTAACTCCTTAGAAAACCGCTAGCCTCCGGCCGCCGGTTTTCTACTTCTTTTTACCCCGGCTTACGATAAACCGGGAAGAAGGCTTATGCTTGTTCCGGGTTTTAAATCCCTTTGTCGGCTGCCCCCAGGGGGTGACCGGATTGATGCCTTTGTTTTTTCCCTCGCCCCCGCCGTGGGGATGATCCACGGGATTCATGGCCATGCCCCGGACCGTGGGACGGACCCCCAGCCAGCGTTTGCGCCCGGCCTTGCCGAGCTGCACGTTCATGTGATCCTCATTCCCCACCGTCCCCACGGTGGCGTAACATTTTTTGAAGATCATCCGCATTTCACCGGAGGGGAGTTTTACCGTTACATAGTCCCCTTCCTTGGCCGCAATAAGGGCGCCGGTACCGGCGGAACGGGTGATCTGCCCACCCTTGCCCAGGGTAAGCTCAATATTATGAACCACAAAGCCCAGGGGTATATTCTCCAGGGGCAGGGCGTTTCCCGCCTCAATGGGCGCGGTGGGGCCGCTTTGGATCTTCGCCCCCACGATGAGCCCCTTGGGGGCCAGGATATACCGTTTATCCCCGTCGGCGTATACCACCAGGGCAATATTGGCGCTCCGGTTGGGATCATATTCGATGGTGGCTACCTTACCGGGAACCCCGATCTTATCCCGCTTAAAATCAATGATCCGGTAACGGCGTTTATGTCCGCCGCCCTTGTGCCGTACACTGATCCGGCCGTTTGAATCCCGGCCGGCCTTTTCCCCCCGTCCGACGGTAAGGGCCTTTTCCGGCTTATCGGTGGTTATTTCCGCATAGTCCAAACTCGCCCATTGCCGCATCCCCGCGGTTATGGGCTTATACGTTTTTATTCCCATATGGTTCCCCTAAACTCCCTCGAAGATGCCGATCTTTTCGTTTTTCTGCAAACGAATAATGGCCTTCTTCCAGGAAGCGGTATAACCGGCCCGGTTTCGCTGCCGTTTCGGCTTACCCCCCACGACCATGACCGTACAAGCAATGGGGTGTACATTAAAAAGCTTACGGACCGCTTCTTTTATTTGAATCTTAGTGGCGGCGGGATCCACCTTAAAAACATATTTTCCCTCTTCCCGCAGGGCATTGGCTTTTTCGGAGAGGACCGGTTCAATCAGAATTTTTTCGTATATGGTCATAACGCGGCCTCCCCATTATCCGCACCGGCCTCCAGCTTTTTCGCGGAGTCGGCGTAAAAATCATTCAGGTTTTTTACCGCCGTTTCCAAAACAAGCACCCGGCGGCCGTAAAAAAGGTCGTGGGCCCGCAGGCGGTTATAGGAAAGAAAGCTCAGCCAGGGAATATTGGCCCCGGCCTGTTTTACCTTGGGATCATCATCCTTTAAAATAATCACGGTCCGTTCATGGGCGCCGAAATTCTTGATAATCCCCGCTAATTCTTTGGTTTTACCCGATGCTATTGAAAAATCTTCAATGATCTTGAGGGTATCGTTTTGGGCTTTAAGGCTCAGAATGCTTTTCAAGGCCAGGCGTTTGGCTTTTTTGGGAATAGAATAGGAAAAATCCCGGGGTTTGGGGCCGAATATGGTACCGCCCCCCACCAAAACCGGTGACTTTTTATCCCCCCGCCGGGCCCGGCCGGTACCCTTCTGCTTATAGGGTTTGGCATTGGAACCATGAACCTCGCCCCGGTCCTTGGTACTGGCCGTACCCAACCGTTTGTTGGCAAGCTCGTTGTTTATGGCATACCAGATAAGGTCCTCATTTACCGGAAGACCGAAAACGGCATCATCCAGCTCTATACTTCGCAGCTCTTTGCCGTCAATGGAATACACTGTCCGATTCATTACTTCCCTCGTTTTCCTTAAAGGCCTTATTTCTTTACCGCGGCCCGGACGGTAACCAGACCTTTGTTTATGCCGGGAACGGCGCCGCGGACCAATATGAGTTGGTTATCGGCATCGATCTTAACCACCCTCAGACTGAGGGTGGTTACCCGTTCGCGGCCCATACGTCCGGGGAGCTTGACGTTCTTAAAGGTACGGCCCGGATAGGTGGATTGCCCGGTAGATCCCGGCTCCCGGTGAAATTTGGAACCATGGGTACGACGGCCGCCGCCGAAACCCCAGCGTTTGACCACCCCCTGGAAACCCTTACCTTTGGAAATGCCGCACACATCCACATAACGGCATCCCTCAAAGACCTCTACTCCCAGGGAATCCCCCGGAGCAACCTCTTTTTCAAAATCCCGAAATTCCTTGATCCGCTTTTTCGGCGTAATGTTCTCCGGGAACTGTCCCCCATAGGGCTTGGAAACCCGGCTTGGTTTGAGATCATCTACCCCAAGAACCACCGCGGCATAGCCGTCTTTTTCTTTCGTTTTTTGGGCGATGACCACATTCGGATCGATCCGGATAACCGTTACCGGAACCAGATTACCCGCATCGTCGAAGACCTGGGTCATTCCCACTTTTTTGGCCAAAAGACCTAACATGATGTAACTCCACCTAAGGGCACGTTATCCCTCAGTCCCGGGACCGTCTGCCTGAATAAAAACCAATCCGAAGTTTTTTTTAATTGGCTATTTAAAAAAAAGCTTCTGCTTTTATGGGGGGAATTTTCACGCCCCTTTCCCACTAAAAAATCCAACGGATCTTTATTGTTTTATTTCCACATCCACCCCGGCGGGAAGCTCAAGCTTCATTAAAGAATCCATCACCTCCGCGGAAGGGTCAATTATATCGATCAACCGCTTATGGGTCCGCATCTCAAACTGCTCACGGGACTTTTTGTTCACGTGGGGAGAACGAAGCACCGTAATCTTATTTATCCGGGTGGGCAGAGGAATGGGGCCGGTAACTTTGGCCCCCGCCTTCTGCACCGTCTGAACGATAGACTTCGCGCTTTGATCAATTAATTCAACATCGAAACCGCGCAACCGCACGCGAATTCGCTCCTTAGTCATTATTCCTCCGGATGGGGACCAGCCGGCCTTTTGTATTAGCAAAAAACCAGCCGCCCCCGATCAAAACCTTTATTCGATAATCTCGGTCACCTGCCCGGAAGCAACCGTTTTTCCGCCTTCACGGATAGCAAAACGCAAGCCCTTTTCCATGGCGATGGGGTGGATCAGCTCTCCAATTATTTCGGTATTGTCCCCGGGCATTACCATTTCTTTGCCTTCGGGCAATTTCACCGTACCGGTAATGTCGGTGGTTCTGAAGTAGAACTGGGGCCGATACCCGGTAAAGAAGGGACTATGCCGCCCGCCCTCGTCCTTGGACAGACAGTAGATCTGACCCTTGAATTTGAGGTGGGGGGTGATAGAACCGGGCTTTGCCAATACCTGACCGCGTTCAACCTGTTTTTTATCAATACCCCGAAGCAGGACACCGACATTCTCACCGGCCTGAACGTCCTCCAGGGTTTTGTTAAACATCTCCAAACTGGTGGCGACGGTCTGCTGGGTGGGCCTGATACCGACAATTTCTACCGGGTCCATGGCCTTGAGGATACCGCGATCCACTTTACCGGTTACGACCGTACCGCGGCCGGGAATGGTAAATACATCCTCAATGGGCATCAGGAAGGGCTTGTCCGCGTCCCGGACCGGATCGGGAAAATAACTATCCATGGCGTCCAGCAGCGCCTGTATACAGGCGGTATCTTCGGTTTCCTCACCCTTATTGAGGTCTTCCATGGCCTTGAAGGCGGAACCTTTGATGATGGGGATCTCGTTGCCGGGGAACCCGTTGGCGGTAAGTACGTCCTTGATCTCCTCTTCCACCAGTTCAAGCAGCTCCGGATCATCCACCAGGTCGATTTTATTGAGAAAAACGATCATGCTGGGAACGCCGACCTGACGGGCCAGAATAATATGCTCCCGGGTCTGGGGCATAACCGAATCCGGAGCGGATACCACGAGGACCGCGCCGTCCATCTGGGCAGCGCCGGTGATCATGTTTTTGATATAGTCGGCGTGGCCGGGACAGTCGATGTGGGCATAATGCCGCTTTTCGGACTGGTACTCCAGATGCCGGGTATTGATAGTAATACCCCGGGCCTTCTCCTCCGGAGCGTTATCAATATCATCAAATTTCATGACCTTGTCACCGTATTTTTTACCACAATACATGGTTATAGCGGCGGAAAGGGTGGTTTTTCCATGATCTACGTGACCTATGGTTCCGACATTCATGTGGATCTTTGTTCGATTGAACTTATCTTTTGCCATTACGTGTCCTCCTTACCTATTATTGGGCACCCAATTTAAATTCTATTTAAGCCAGTATAATCCAACACTCCCCAGAGTGTAAGACCCTCCGATCCCCTGCCGGGAGCCGGAAATCAACAACCCCGCCGCAAGCGGCCGGGATATGTCATGCTCATACGGGATTTGGCTCAGGGCAGCTATCCCGGTTTGCCCCTCAGGGCCGGGATATATATCCTTCGCAACAAATCAAAAGCGACGTTCCATTATAACAAGGGGAATCAAAAGGGAATAGCAGCATGAAGATGAGGACCAAACCCTCAAACTTGACATAATACCATCCGTCCCGTTCCACCTATCCCATCATGGACAACGCCACAACCGGGGTAATTACCCCCGAATTGCTGATGATCGGTTTGGATCATTAAGAAACCGCCCGCGCGGTTTCCCGAGACTTCCACGCCATTACCGACCGATCAAGAACTTTTTCTTCCCCCTCCTTGATAATCCGCATGGCGCGGTAATCAAATCCGGCGATAT
The DNA here is from genome assembly GCF_046533115.1 of Treponema sp. TIM-1. NCBI lineage: Bacteria > Pseudomonadati > Spirochaetota > Spirochaetia > Treponematales > Treponemataceae > Treponema > Treponema sp. TIM-1. The sequence continues at coordinate 10,841 of NZ_JAJQRC010000033.1, read as the reverse complement.
ACACCGGACCTTCCATTTCAAACAACGCACTAAACCCCGGAGGGTTTAGCAAAAAAACGTATCCAACCGGGCCAGAGCCCCTTGGTTTTATCCTATCCTACCACCGGTAATGGGCAAAGGCCTTATTCGCCTCGGCCATTTTGTGGGTATCTTCCTTTTTCTTAAAGGCCGTGCCGGTATTATTATACGCATCCATAAGCTCCGCGGCAAGCCGTTCATCCATGCCATGGCCGGATCTGGACCGGGCGGCATTGATGATCCACCGCATCCCCAGGGCTTCCCGCCGGGACTCCCGGATTTCCACCGGAACCTGATAGGTAGCGCCCCCCACCCGCCGGGACTTTACCTCGATCACGGGTTTGACGTTCTCTATGGCCTTGAGGAATACCTCCAGGGGCTCCTTTTCGGCCTTGGTTTTAAGCACATCCAGGGCTTCGTGCACGATCCGGAGGGCCACCGACCGTTTACCCTCCCACATCATCCGGTTTACAAACTTGGAAAGCACCACGCTGTTGTATTTAGGATCCGGCAATATGCCCCGGTCAATTGTCTTTTTTTTGCGTCCCATGACTGCTCCTGCCCTAGGCCTTCGGCCGTTTAGCGCCGTATTTAGACCGGCCCCGTTTGCGGTCTTCCACGCCCAGGGTATCCTTGGCGCCCCGGATGATATGGTAACGGACCCCGGGGAGATCCTTCACCCGGCCGCCGCGCACCAGGACCACCGAGTGTTCCTGGAGGTTGTGGCCGATACCGGGGATATAGGCGGTTACCTCAGTGCCGTGGGAAAGCCGCACCCGGGCGACCTTCCGCAGCGCTGAATTGGGTTTTTTGGGGGTGACGGTCATAACCCGGGTACAAACCCCCCGTTTTTGCGGACAAGACTGAAGCGCCGGAGACTTCGTTTTAACGGATATCTGCTGCCGGCCAAAACGAACCAACTGATTAATCGTAGGCATCTACCACAAACTCCCTTTCGCATCACCGTGGAAAACCGCGGCGTCAATTACCTATTGAAAGCGCCTTTTCATAAAAAATTGTTGTGTGAAGCTATATCAAAAATATGGCCCCAGGGCCATGGAATTTTGAAACACCCTCATGCAAGGAAGTTCAATCTATCTGAAAAATAAAAAAGAGTCAAGGGGAAATCTATAAATTTTTGCAAAGAATCAAAAAAAATTTGCCTGGGACCTCGATTTACCCCTGTTTTTCCGAGCCGGGCCGGATCACCACCAGGTGGCGCTCCTCTTCCAGGAAGGGGACCGGGACCGGCAGGGCTTCCCAGGAAGGGGCCGCGTCCCTGAGGGGCCCCAATTCCGCGTCGACGACCTGCCGGCGGCCCTTGTAAGCGGCCAGGACCCCCCCGGGCGCGAGGAGGCGGAAAAGGCCCTTGAGGACGGCCCGGTCCAGGGGCCGGAAGGCCCGGAAGGCGACCACCCGGAACCGGCCCGGGGCGGCCCGCTCCATGGGGCCTTCTTCCACGGTAAGGTTGGGGAGGGCCAAAACCGCCTGGATGTTCCTGAGGAAAGCCGCCCGGCGGCCCTTGCGTTCGATCAGGGTAACGGGATGGTGTGGCAGGGCTATGGCCAGGGGGATCCCCGGTAGGCCCGCCCCGGAACCCACGTCGGCCAGGGCCGAAATTTTTTCGGCCCCGGCCGGGTTTTCTTCGGCCCCGGCCGGGCTTTCCAGCAGGCCCAGGATGAGGCCCAGGGGGGCCAGGGAATCGAGGAGGTGCTTTACCACCAGTTCCCGCCGGTCCCCGGTCCCCACCAGGCCGTAGGCGGGGTTGAACAGCTCAATTTCTTCTATATATTTATTCAAGAGACCTTCCAGACGGCCGGTGAGGAGGGCCCGGAGGGCGGGGTCCCCCGCGCCCAGGCGGGAAAGCCCCTCGGCCAAGGTAGGGTCCACAGCGCGGCCCTACCGGCGTTCTTTTTCCCGCATCTTTTTGAGGGCCTCGGCAAAGGGGTTGTACATGGTGCCGTCGTCGGAAGAGCGGGAAGGCCGGCTTTCCGGGCGGGAGGGGGCCGGGGGTTTAGGCCCGGTGGTCTTGACCGCCCGTTTTTTGCCGGACTCCGGCGTTTCGGGGCTCCCTTTGCCCGCAAGGGCGGCCGCCGGAGGGGCGGCAGCGGGAAGGGGGCGGTCCTTTTTCCGGGAAAGGCTGATGCGGCGGCGGTCCTGATCCAGGGCGATGATACGGAATTCCAGAACCTCCCCCACCTTGACCAGCTCCAGGGGATCCTTGACGAAATGGTCGCTCAATTCCGATATATGGACCAGGGCGGTTTCCTTGATCCCCAGATCCACAAAGGCCCCAAAATCGACCACATTTTTGATCTTCCCGGTAACGGTCATCCCTTCCTGCAGATCCTCGAAGGTGATGACCCCCTTTTGCATGACCGGTTTGGGATAACCCTCCCGGGGGTCCCGGTTGGGCTTCTTTAATTCATCCACAATATCGTTGATGGTGGTATCCCCCACCCCGTATTTTTCTTTGAGGACCTGGAACTCCGCGGAACTGCGGTTGGCGGTGGTGGTACCGGCCCCGGGGGCGCCCATGGATTGGCGGATGATCCGGGCTATCTCGTAGTTCTCCGGGTGAACCCAGGTATTGTCCAGGGGATCGGCGCTTTCGGGGATCTTGAGAAACCCCGCGCATTGCTCAAAACTCTTGGGACCCATGCCGGGGACCGTGGTAAGCTCCGCCCGGGAGGCGATCTTCCCCTTTTCGTCCCGGTATTGGACGATTTTTTTTGCCAGGGAACTGTTGATCCCCGACACGTATCTGAGGAGGGAGACGCTGGCGGTATTGAGGTTCACCCCCACGTTGTTCACCACCGAGGAAACCACCTCGTCCAGGGTTTCGGAGAGCTTCCGCTGGTTCACATCGTGCTGGTACAGGCCCACGCCGATGGATTTGGGGTCTATCTTGACCAGCTCCGCCAGGGGATCCTGGAGTCGGCGGCCTATGGAGATGGCCCCCCGGATGGTGAGATCCAGGTCCGGGAATTCCTCCCGGGCGATATCACTGGCGGAATACACCGAAGCCCCGTCCTCGTCCACCACGGTATAGAGGACCTCCAGGTCGTTTTCGCCGATGACCTGGCTTACGATCTCCTGGACATCCCGGGTGCCGGTGCCGTTCCCCACAGCGATGAGCTGGATGTCGTATTGTTTTATCCCGGTGAGGAGGAGTTTTTTCGCTTCCTCCACCTTGTGGTTGTAGATGACGAAGTTCCCCAGGTATTTGCCCGTATCGTCCAGGAAGGCACATTTGGTCCCGGTACGGATACCGGGATCGATCCCCAGGACCCGGGTCCCCTTGATGGGCTGCTGCATGAGGAGGTTTTTGAGGTTCTGGCTGAACACCCCGATGCTGTGATCGTCGGCGGCTTCGTTCTGGTCGCCCCGGAGTTCCCGGATCACCGCCGGGGAGAGGAGCCGTTTGAGGCCGTCTTCGATGGCGGTACGGTGGTAGTCGTTATGGATGGCATAGTTATTTTGGAGGAGTTCCACCGCGGTATTTTCATCCACGTCCATGGTTACCTCCAGGACCCCCTCCCGTTCCCCCCGGTTGACGGCCAATATACGGTGGGGTTTTATCTGGGAGAGGGGTTCGGTGTAATCCCAGTACATCTGGTAGGTACTTTTCTTCCTGGCTTCCTCGTCGCCAAACCCCGCTGCCTGGGAAGCCTTGACGATGATCCGGCCGTCGGCCCGGTAAAAGGCTTTGACCGCGGCCCGGTTTTCCGGGGTTTGGGAAACCTCCTCGGCCAGGATGTCCATGGCCCCCTGGAGGGCGTCCTCTACGGTGGGAACCGAGAGGGCGGGGTTTTCGGTATTTTCCACCAGGAACTCCCGGGCCTTGGCACGGAGGGCTTCGGTTTCCAGTTCCTTCATGGCAGCGGCCAGGCCTTCCAGGCCCTTTTCCAGCGCCATCATGCCCCGGGTCTTTTTCTTCCGTTTGTAGGGGGCATAGATATCTTCCAATTCCGTGAGGGTGGCGGCTTTGAGGATATTATCGTAGAGGGCTTCGGTGAGCTTTCCCTGGTCAAAGATCCCCCGGATTATCTCGATCCGCCGGGTTTCAAGATTTTTTCCCCCGGAAAAGAGGTGTTCCACTTCCCGGACCTGGACCTCGTCGAGGCTGCCGGTTTTTTCCTTCCGGTACCGGGCGATAAAGGGGACGGTACTCCCCTCGGCAAGGAGGCTCAGAACCGCCGAAACCTGGCTGAGATTGACGGTCAACTTTTCCGCAATCCGCTTCATCAGGGCTACTTCGTTCACCGTGAGGGTGTCGATAAATTCTTGGGTTAATTCCATATGCCGGGGATTATACCAAAGTCACCCGCCTAAGGTAAGTACCCGGAATACCCCCAAAAAAGCAGATTTTTTGGGAAATTTAGTGTTTTTTTATTGAATTCTTGTTGAAATCATATTGGATTTGCGATATATTAGTATATAGAGATAATTGGTTCAGGATAATTTCAAAATCGCTATCGTATTACAAAAAACTTATGGGAAGGGGCTGTTTCAAAAATTTAGTTTTGAAACGGAAATTTATAGATGTAACTGTCAGGGCGGGCTTTAGGGCCGCTTTCGAAAAGCCGATTTTGTAAAAAAATGAATCTTCTATAATAAAAGGGAGTGACAAGATGAAAAAAATTGCAATTATGTCGATCTGGTGCGGCCTTGCGGCCCTGATCCTTGGGGGATGCGCCGTTCCTGTGGGTGAAGATTTCATCACGCCCCGGGAAACCGAGCAAAATGGCACTTATGTCGTTGACTATAACCTCCAGACATATATCCCGGTTCCCGTCATAGGGGAACCGGCGGTTAAATCCGTCATCAACCGCGGGGACCTGAAGGCCAGCGTAACCTGGAAATCCGAGGCCGGCGTTGAAGTAAGCACCCTGGAAACCTTTGAGGCCAATACGGTATATCAGGCGGAAATAAAACTCACCCCCCGGGAAGGGTATCTCTTTAATCCCTCCATAGCCTTTGAGTATCAGCCGGGCAAAACGCAGAAACAAGAGGAGATACGGGAGGATGAGAATTCCACCCGGACCGTGCGGGTTACCTACCGTAATTCCAACGACGGAAATATCGTTACGGACTATAACCTGCAAAACTATGTGCCCTTTCCGTTAGTGGGAAAGAAGCCGGTGTGGACGATCGATACCGATGAAGTAACGGGGACGGTATTCTGGAAAGAAATAGATGGCAGCAGCAGCACCGACCTGGACGATTCCTCTATCTTCCAGGCAGGGAAGACATATACGGCGGACATAGTCCTGCAAGTCCGGCCGGGGGGCTACCGGTTTGACAAGGAAAAGGACTTTAAATATCCCGAGGATACGGTAATAACACAGCCCGAGTCTAACCGGGAGCTGGAAGAACGGCTCCTGACTCCGGTAACTTACCAGACCCCGAAGACTCCGGTGAACCTCTTCAACCTGACTAACTATATCACCGCTCCGGTGAAAGACGCTCGGCCAGTTACGGCGGGTTTTACCACTCATCCTCAATATACCGCTGTCGAGGTGGTGTGGACGCCGAATGATCCTGCTTTTATCGAGGGACACCCCTATACGGCGACGGTGGTTCTGACCGCCCTTGAGGGGTATGGCTTCCCCCAGGTAACCCCGTTTTACTATGAGGGCAGCGGCGCATGGGAGGGTGCATGGGTGAAGCCCCGGAACAATAACGGGGTCAGTGTCACGGCAGATGTTATCTTCCCAGAGAATAGCCGCCTTACCGTGATTATAGATGGGCAGTATTGAGTCATCCCGTTTTGGACCGGTCCACAGTATGATTTAAAGATAGGCTGGGACCGGTGTTTTTTTCGCCGGGACCAGCGGAAACCGCGGCTGGGCAGCAGGGTGGAGGGCGGCTCGGGAAAACCGGTGGAATTTTTAAAAAGGAGGTCCTCGTGATTAAGCCGGTATATTTGACGGATCAATCCCAAAACTCATGTTGTCTGGGGATAAGCCGGGGAAGCGATCGAAAACCTCTCTTTTTTCAAAAATTCACGGCTGTTTTTCAAAGGATTGCCATTTGGGGAAAGCCTTTTTTATTTTTTCTGATTTTTTTTATTTCCCTGACACCGGTAAGAATATCCGCACAAACCCAACTTGAGGAAGCCGCGGTACCGGAGAACCTGATACCGGAGCAGCCGGTGGTGACTAAGTCGGTGGCGCTTATGACCTTTTTGGGAGACGATTTGGGCATAGGCGCTCAGTTTCAAGATGGGGTTGATCGAGAAGTACTCGCTTTGGGAGGATATACCACCCATAGGATCAGCGCCGAAGAATTTCCCCAATCCCTTTCCTTATCCCCTGACTATCCCCCGGATAGGATTTATCTGGGAGACCTGCAGTATTCCCTGACCGGTGAATATTATGTTGATATGGATGATCTGCAGCATTTTCAGCTTTGGCTGTGGAACAGCCGCAACGGGTCCCTGGTATATACCGATGAGATGGTTTTTGAAGATATGGAGGAGGCCAATAGCTATTTGCCCCCCATGGTATCCTGGATTTTTTCCCACATACCCGTAGAGTCGTATATAAATGTAACCACCGTTACCAACGAAAATACCAACAGTATCGAAGAGCCAGTCGTTAGCACGGTAGAAGAAAGTTCCGCCCCAAAGCATATCTTTAGGGGAAAACTGAATCTAGGTATCCGGGGCGGGGGGGTCTACACTACTTATGGAGCCAATATATCCGTTGGGGGATATGGATCGGGCCAAAGTCAGGGATTTAGCGGCGAAGGCGCCCTCATGCTGGAGTTCCGAATCTTCAAGCTTTTTGGCATACAGGTCGAGGGGGTTTTTACCCACGATACTTTCAAGGTTGTAAAGGTGATTACCCAACCAACGCAGGAGGTCCGGGCTACTGATCACTATATGGGCATGTCTTTGATGTTCCCCCTGCTCTTAAAAATGCCCATAGAAACCGGGGTCTTTACGATTTCCCCCTTTGCGGGAGCGTATTATGTGATGCCCATAGGGGAGCTGACCCAGATCGCCAACGAATCGGGACAGGAGAATGTTTCCTATACCTATGTGGTGGATCCTCCCCTGGGCCTCATCCTGGGACTAGAGGGGGGCCTTCGCCTGGGACCGGGAGAATTATTCGCGGATCTGCGCTTTAGCCGGGATATCGGTACGACGATGATCCGTCAGGGGATTCAATATTCTCGCAGCAGGCTCACGCTATCCCTGGGGTATAAATTCAGGCTTTGGGAGCGCCGTTAGTTCCTATTGACTTCTTAATTGTATGGGGAGTATATCTATGCCGGACCCTGGGTCAACACAAGGGGATGGTTTCAACTATTTAAAGGAGTAGGGGCATGAAAAGAATGGGGGGGGTAATGGTTTTGTACGGCCTCGCTGTCTTCATTCTTGGAGGATGCGCTATCCCCCTGGGTGAAGATTTCATTACTCCCCATAATACCGCCAAAAATGGTATTTATATTGTTGATTATAACCTGCAAAGTTATGTTCCCGTTCCTGTCGCGGGGGAACCGGCGGTAAAACTCGTCACCAACCGCGAGGGCCTGGATGCAACCGTAATTTGGAAAGACCAGAACGACCATACATTAAGCGACCTGGATGTTTTCCTGCCCAATACGGTATATAAGGCCGAAATAAAATTCACCCCCCAGGAGGGGTATCGCTTTAACTCCTCCATATCCTTCAGCTATCATCCGGGCAAGATACAGGACCAAAAGGATGATCTGGGGGATCCCACCCGGACCGTGACAGTTACCTATCTTAATTCCGATGATGGAAATATCACCTATGTTACGGACTATAACCTGGAAAATTACGTCCCGGTTCCGGTAGGGGAAGAGCATCCGGTATGGGAGATCGACACCGAGGAGCTAACCGGGACGGTCAGTTGGAAGCAGGGGGGAAATCCCCTGGGGGACTCCGCCGCATTCCAGGGGGGAGAAGAGTATACGGCGGACATAACGCTCCGGACCAGGCCGGGGTACCGGTTTAATCCGGAGCGGTTTTTTGCGTATCCCGCGGATACGGTAGCGGTCCAGCCTAATTCCAATAAGGATTCGGCGGTACGGAACCTGAGTACGGTAAGCTACCAGAAGGCGGTAACCAAGAAGCCGGTGACCAACTTTGACCTGGGGACCTACATCACCGGTCCGGAGTGGGGAAAGTTACCGAATACGGCGGGTTTTGCCGATATTCAATATAGTGTGGACGAAGTACGGTGGGAGCCGGTTGATGCGTGTTTTACCCCGGGGGGTTCCTATACGGCAACGGCAGTTCTGACCGCCAAGGACGGCTATACCTTTACCGGGGTGGGGAGCGAGGCGTTTTCCTATCCCGGCGCCGAGGTAAGCTTTAGCGGCAGCGGGAAGCATGGTACGGTAACGGTGGTCTTTCCAAAAATCATTGCCAAGGTTACCGATAGAGACCTGGCGGGCAGTATCGCAGCGCCGAAAACCGGGAGTATCCCGAGCAGTGTCTTCTCCCATTCCGGTTCCCAATATACCGGCTCGGAGGTAACCTGGTATGGGGATGGGTCGGACGAGGAGGTGACCGGGACCTTTACCGTCGATATCGTTTATACGGCGCGGGTTACCCTGACCGCCAAGGACGGCTATACCTTTACCGGGGTGGATTCGTTTACCTATACATCCGATGATATGCTTGACATTACTACGGCCAATAATACCGGGGACCAGGTTACGGTAGCTATTAGGTTTCCGGCCCTTGCGAAGATCAGCATATCCGGACCGTGGTAAGGGGAGCCACGCTCCCCGGTAGGGCCACCGCCTTTCAAGCGGACGTTCCTTGCGTATGAAAGAGCGGGGATTTTTTTTAGGATTTTTTTTGAAAAACACTTGCTTTTTTTATATTTTTTTGTTACATTCGATATGGTGAATTAATGTTTTCCCGGAACTCAATTCCGGCATTAGTTCCCAAAAGGAGCGTTATTTATGAAAATCGCGAAACCAGCAGTCCTGGTTATGTTCGGCATCCTGGCGGCCCTTCTGGCCGTAGGGTGTTCTAACCCATCGTTCCCCTCAGGGGGAGTAGGCGATGCCGGTCCGGAGACCTATTCCGGGCCGGGTATTGACCCTGACAGTTCCTTTACGGTGACCTTTACCCTGGGGCAGAGCGATACGGCCCGGAGCGTGGCGGGCCCGGATGCGGACCGGATATATTTGACGGGAGCTACGGGAATCCGGAATTTCGTCCAGCTCGTCGTGGTGGATAAAGACAAAAAAGAAATTAAGGGCCTCGCCGAGAACCGCAAAGAAAGCGACGGGGATAGTGAATTCACCCTGACCCTTGATCATCTGGTCCGGGGTAAGGAATATGCCTTCCTCCTGCTGATGGGGCATTGGGAACGGGGCCCGAACGATGGGAATAATAATTATACATATACCGAGGATGAGGCGCCCACCCTTCTGTCCGCCGGGTTAGCGGAGAAGAAGGTGAATGTCACGGGGGATACGGTGGTAACTATCACGATGTATCCGGTTACCGTGGACACCAAGTTTACATCAACAGAGAACGGCAATCTGACCATCGAACCGAAAGTGACTGGTGGGAAACCCGATGCGGCCTATCTGCCCCCGAGAAGCGATTGGGACGTATTGTGGACGGTACAGCGGGCGGCGGCAGGGACGGATGGGTTTGAAAAGGCCCTGATACCGGCGCAAAATATAGTTGGCAGCCCTGCTGTTGTGAATGCGTTGAAGATCCAGAAAAATCGGTTCATTCCCTCCTATACTACTCCGTCGGAGACCGGATCCGGGACTACGGCGAATAGTTTTAGCTATGACATCCCGGCGGATAAAACAAAACAGGACGGAAATGGGGGAGGGGCGGTAAACTTCAATCTGGAGTATGTGCCCTTTAACCTGGCCGCAGTCACCGATTGGAGCGGTGTGACGTCGACGTATTTTAAGCCGGCGAATTTTGCTGACGGTGTGCCGGTATGGATCATCCGGAACGGGCTGAATGATACGGCCCAGAACGGGGATACGAACTTTTCCCCAAATGCCACCGCCATCAATAGGAACGGGGCGGTACGGTTTGTGATAGGGCTTCCAGCACCACCACCAGAACCACCGCCTGGTCCTCATCAGGACGATGAGCTGTGGGTTGATAACGGGGAGTTCCAAAACATGGATGTTCCGGCAGAGCCGCAAATCGGCTTTACCACCGGGGGTTATGACGATAATGCGGAGGTGTGGTATGCGGTAGTGGGGGCGGGGGAGACCCCACCAACCCAGGGGGATTATATCTGGATAGATAGCGTAATACCTGGTGACCATACCGAGGAGATAATTGTGCCCGATGACCTGGTGAACTCAGATTACGACGTGTATGTGGTGATCTCCAAGGATGGGGAGGTGAGCCCGCCTGAAATTATCAGAAGCACCGGTAAGGTAATCGTAACTCCTATATGGGGTACCGACTAACCGACTTCCCGCTTCCGTAATATGAGATAAAATCCTAGCTAAAAAGCAGGAGCTGCCCGAAGCGGTGAACAACCGCTTCGGGCAGTTTTTTTTATACCGCAGATACCCTGTCCGGAGAGCGGCCGTTAGTTTTCAAATATATGCCGTTGGATAAATCCCCTTATACAAGAAGCATAGAATTAACCACGAACCACCCGAACCTCACGAACAAAGGGGAGAATTGGGGTATGAATTCGGAATATCGAGGCAAAAGTTCGGGGTTATTTAGGCCGAGAATTTAACCACAAACCCCACGAAAAAAGGAGAGAATTGGGGTATATATGCTGAAAAATACTGCATTTTTTTTAAAAAATACTTGCTTTTTTTATACTTTTTTTTTA
>NZ_JAJQRC010000032.1:0-35795 GCF_046533115.1 Treponema sp. TIM-1 | reverse complement strand
AGTCCATTCTTCCCTCTCCTCTCTCCTAACTCCTCTCTTAATCCCCCTTCTTCGTTCGTGTGGTTCGTGTCGTTCGTGGTTAACCCTCTTCTCTCTTAACTTCTTCGCCTTCTGCGCCTTTGTGGTCGAATTCTCTTTTTTATGTCTCCTTCGCGGTCGAATTCTCTTTCACGGTAATACCGATATTGCGAAAAAACAGGCTTTAAAGTAAGCTCGTCATGGGAGGCCGCGCGCCGGCAAGGAGGTAGAGGGGATGGTTTTTCTTCGGGGCCCCGCGGCCATTGCCCTGGGTTTTTTGCTGGACATCCTCCTGGGGGATCCGCCGGGCATACCCCATCCGGTCCGGGGAATGGGTTTTTTAATAGACCGGGGAGAATCGATCCTCCGGCGGCTCTTGCCCCATAACGAAAGGGCGGCCGGGACCCTGCTGGTCGTCCTGGTTACGTCCGTAAGCCTTTTCCTTTCCGGGGCCCTGCTCTTTTTTGCCTATGGGCAGAGCCCCTGGGCAGGGTTCACACCAATACCGGTTATACTGATGTTCCGTTATCTGATATGGTTTCCTTACCAGTTCGATTTGCTGCCGTGTTTCCGCGTTTTCCTTTACCGGTTCCAATTGACCGCCGCAGCGCGGACAGTGCGATAATTCATGGACTATGGTTTTGTCAACCTGTTCCGGCGGGAACAGGGGCCTTTCGTGCTTTTTATGGCCCTTTTGCGCCCCCTGTTTGCGTTTTTGCACCTGCTCTCCTCCCTTTTTCGGTGGTTTGGTTATATCCGACGATGGGGCTTTGGAGGAGTTTGTTGAGTTTTTTCCAGCCGGGCAATCTTTTCACTGAGTTCTTTTACCAGCCGCTTTAATGCCTCTATTTCTTTTTGTTGTTCCTCAATGATTTTTAATCTGTCGGCGGCGACCTTTCCCCAAATCATTTCTCCAGCATAGATACTATTTTTAACTTGGTTAACCGGTCATATCCTATTTTCCCGGTGAACGGTTACGAAAATATAATAAAAATTGTAACGCCAAGAGAATATCTTGAAATATTGAGCCCCGCAGGTATTTAAGCAAGACTTTTGACTAATACCGCCCGGACCCCCTTCAGCAGTGGTATTTACAGCCCGAGGGTTACCAGGAAACGGCCGTAGGATTCCTGCCACCGCCCGGTATCGGTGGGTTCAAAGTTCTGGATCTCCGTCGAAGCCGCCACGATTTCCCTAATCTGTCCGATGGAGGATAGCTCGCCCGCCCCGTAAGCCTGGAGCAGCAGGTTCCCCATGGCGGTTCCCTCCGAGGGGCCGGCCTTTACGGGCAGGGCGGCGGCCGAGGCGATAAACGTATTCAGCAGGCGGTCCTTGCTTCCGCCGCCCACTACGTGAATAATGCGTATCGTTTTATGTGCGGCCCTTTGTATGCGTTCCAGAACGTTCCGGTACTTAAGGGCAAGGCTTTCATAGATAATCCTGCTGATAGTCCCTATGTCATCCGGTTTTACTTCGCCTTGCCTGGTTTTTTCAAGGTAAGCACAAATCGCTTCGGGCATATCCTCGGGGTTAAAGAAGGCGGGGGCGTCGGGATCGATAAACGCAAAGAACGGCCGTGCCTTTTCCGCCATAGCCATAATGGTATTGTAGTCCAGATCCGGGTTTGTCCTGTTCCAACTGCGTTTGCTCTGCTGGAGTATCCACAGGCCCATGACATTTTTCAGGAAGAGCGATTTTCCCAAGGCGCCGCCGGAATTGGAAATGTTCAGATCGCAGGCGGTCTGATCGAGTACCGGCTGGTCCAGTTCCGTACCGAATATGGACCAGGTACCGGAACTGATATAGGCAAAGTCATCCCCTTTCGCGGGAATGGCCAGGGCGGCGCTGGCGGTGTCATGAACCGCCGGGGTGATGATCCTGACCCCCCGGTTTATGCCGGTATTATCGGCAATGTCGCCCCGCAAAACGCCGATAACTTCCCCCGCGAAACAAAGTTTGGGGCATAGGGCGGCGGGGATATTAAAACGGTCGAGGATCTCCCTGTCCCACTTTTTTTCTTTCGTATCAACCATCATGGAAATGGAAGCGGTAGTATACTCGCACGCCGGAGGCGCTCCCAGCAAAAGGTGCAGCGAATCTCCCATAAACAAAAACCGTGCGGCCTCTTTTACGCGGCTCTTGGGATTCTCGTATTCCCTGATAAGCTGGTTAAGGGTATTAAATTCCAGAAACTGTATTCCTGTTTTTTCGTAAAGCCATTTCTTGTGGGGCAGCACCTTTTCCAGGCTGCCGGTCACGCGGCTGTCCCGGTATGAATAGGGCAGATCCAAAAGCCGGTCATCGGCGTCAAAGAGGCCGTAATCGCAGCCCCAGGTATCAACGCCGATAGAGCACAGTTCCTTCCCGTATCTGGCCGCGTACTTTCGCAGCCCCGTTAGAATCTCCTCGTAAAAGCGGTAGATGTTCCAGCGCAGAGTTCCCTCAAGCAAAAAGTACTGGGTAGGAAACCGGTGCAGCTCTTCCAGCACCAGCCTTCCGTTTTCCAGAGTTCCGACCATGCAACGGCCGCTGTCGGCGCCCAGATCAACAGAAAAATACCGGTTCATGTTTTACACTCCTATATAAGGCGGCGGAATCGCCGCTTCTGTTTAATCGGACATTAACACGGACATTAACACAGAGTGTTAATGATTACTCCTATACGGCCCCGGCGATTTTTTCAAGCAGGGGAATATCCAGGGGATAATTGCCGAATTCCTTTATCGCGTCCAGAAAAACCCGGTAGTTAATCGGACTAATCCCGCTGTGGATCGAATTTGACGAAGAAATGATAAGCCCGCCGCCGATGCCGCCTTTGAGCATACAGCGGGCAGTCTCGGCGCGCACCGCTTCAACCGATTTGCTCACCAGCGTTTCCACGCAGTCCACATTGCCCTTAAAGGCGATACGATCCCCGTATTGTTCTTTTAATTTGTCCATGAACATATTGCCCCGTTCATCAATCGGGTCCAGGCAGTCTATCCCGCTCTTTACCAGGTCTTCTACCACGGTACGCAGATCGCCGTCACTGTGTTTTATCACTTTGAGCCCAAGTTTTTTGGCATGACCGACAAGACGCGCAAAATGCGGATACACATATTCACGGTACATATCGGGGTTTAAAAGCATGTTGTCATTATTGGCAATATCATCGCCGACTACGATAACTTCTATCCCGATTTTTACCAGGCCGTCGCATATCTTTATCGAATAATCGGCGCTCATTGCCATTAACGCATCGGCCAGATCAGGATCATCGTAAAAGGTCATAAGAAAATTTTCGTAGCCCATAAGATCCCGGGGCTGGGAAAATACATCCCTTACCCGCGCGATAACGCACCTTTCTTTCCCGAAGGTATCCAGCGCCTTTTTGATACGGTCAAAGCGATACGGCAAAAGCGGCTCGGGGGGGGTATAATTATTAAAATCCTCCATGTCCTTTATGGGATTACCCACCGGATTCGGGTACTCATCGTAGGTAACCCGGGTAATACCCCATTCGTCTTTGATGTGACGGTCATCCAGTCTCTCGTTTTTGGAATCAAGGCCGACCGCTATTCCGTCCATATCCATCTCTGCCACAAAGGCTATATCGTCTTTTACCCCGCAGACCTTTTCCATAACCTTGGGGTTAAGGATCCATTCACAGGTAGGAATTCTGTCAGGAATCTGATGGTTTAATACCGCTAAGATCCGTTCTCTCCCGTTCATCAGGCGCCTCCCCCCAAAGTAAGAATACCTGCCTTTCGTTCCTGCGCCGCCTTTTGGGCGTAGCCGCTCTGCCGGTGATTCCGCAGGGGGTCTATATCGGAAAGGCCCATCTCAAGGCGAAGCTGCCCCAAAAGCGGCTCCACATCACAGTTAAAGGCATCCATGATAATCATGTTACTTAAAACAACGTCGTTTTCCGCCCGCGCCGCGGCGAGGAGTTTCCTGTCCACCAGCAGGGACTTCGCATAGGCGGTCTGGATGTTCATCACCGAATAGATGATGCCCTCCAGGCTGTTTTCGATATTGTGGGACTGATCGAGCATATAGGTAATACCCGTATCAACTCCGCGCACCGTGGCGTCCACTATCTCGTTGAAGATGAGGAAAATCTCCAGGGGATTCACCGTACCCAGGATGAGATCGTCATCGGCGTAGCGGCGGTTGTTGAAATGGAAGCCCCCCAGTTTCCCCTCGTCCAGGAGGGAACAGATTATCTGTTCGATGTTGGTACACGGAAGATGATGTCCCAGGTCAACCAGAACCTTTGCCTGCTTGCCGAGCTTCTGGCACATCATCAAGGAGGTTCCCCAGTCGGGGACATCGGTGGTGTAGAAAAAGGGCTCAAAGGGCTTGTATTCCAAAACCAGGGTCATGTCGGGATCGAGTTTTTCATAGAGGGCCAGAAGCCCCTCAAAAAGGCGGTGCTTCCGTTCGGCGAGGCTGTCCTGCCCCGGGTAACTGGTTCCGTCGGCCACCCACATGCCGATGCACTTGGAACCCATCTCCCGGGCCATGCGGATACAGTCACCAAAATGGGCCTTGGTATTTTCCCGTACCGACGCTATGGGCGAACAGATGGATCCGAAACGGAACTGCTGGCCGGAAAAGGTATTGGGATGCACCGTACCGATGCGCATACCCTTTTTCGCCGCATATTCCCGCACCGGCTCAAAGCGGCCGTCGTCGGTTTTGTCCCACAGTACATGGCTTGCCATTACCGGCGTAATGCCCAGGCAGCGCTGTATCTCCGCGCAGTCGTCCACCTTGTCCCAGATGGTAACCGCCGCCCCCTTATCCATAAAAGTACCGTACCGGGTACCGGAATTACCCACCGCCCACGAGGGGAGTTCCACTACCTGGTTTTTTAAAATTCCCTTGACCTTTTCAAGATCAATGCCCTTTTCAGCAAAGGAATCTTCCAGGATGGCGTATTGTTTTTTTTGTCGTTCCCCGCTTTTTTTTGATCCCCGTAGATATTCCATCTTCTGCCTCCAATTTGTTGTTCAGGAATTTCTTTCAAATAAAGCATTCAATTTATTTGAAATGACGATAATCACTATTAATAAAACTCCTAATACGGCGATTTGCACATAACTGCTTATGGTTGCCAGCCGCATACCGGTACGGATAAAAACGATTATGAAAAAAGCCGCCAGCGTGCCCAGGCAGGCGCCTTTACCGCCGGTAAAGGCGGTCCCGCCCAGGAGTACCATGGTAACCACGTCCATCTCCCCGCCGGTCCCGATGGAATATTTTACCACTTCAAGACGGGAGATGGAGAGGAGGGCCGCGGTTCCGCAGAAAAACCCCTGGAGGGCAAAAAGCTGTCGTTTCATGCTGTCAACTTTGACGCCCGAATATTTAGCGGCGTTACTGTTTAAGCCCACGGCGGAGATCTTTCTGCCCCAAAAATTCCGCTTCAACAGTATTTCCAGAATCACGGCGACCACAACAATTATGATCAGGGGCAGCGGAATTATACCGAAAACGGTAATTTTACCGAAACGCAAAAACCATTGCGGGAAGCCGGAAATAGCCGCATCCCCGACCAACACCTGTGCGAGCCCCCGGTAAATCGAAAGCGTACCTATGGTTATGATAAGAGAGGGAAGGCCGGTAACCGTAACCAGTACCCCGTTCACTAAACCAAGGCAGGTGCCAAAAACCAGGCCCAGCGGAACGAGAAAAACCATGCTGACGCCCATTTTGTGGAGTACGCCTAAAATACAGGTAACTAAGGTCATATTGGCGGCAACCGAAAGATCCAATTCCCCCGATGTCATAAGTAGTGCGAAACAAAGGGCTATGAGCCCCAATTCTGTGTAATAAATAGTAGAACTAAGGAGAAAGCGTATGTCCAAAAAATTCGGCGATAAAAGAACCCCGCTGACAAAGCTAAGTACTAAAAACACCACTATGGTCAATTCGGGGCGTAACAGTTTTCCGGTGTTAAGCACGGCTTTCTCCTCCTGCGGCTGTTGCGGGGTTGTTTTCTTTTCGCAGAGCCTTGGAACCGCCCAGGCCCTTTTTAAGGTAGTTATCCGCAATCACCGAAAGTATGATTATGAAACCGTAAATCGCTTCCTGCCAGTAACCGGATATTCCGGTTATCGAAATCGCGTTGTTTATTACTCCCAGCATGAGGCAGCCGATTACCGTTCCCAGGGTTGTCCCGACTCCGCCGCCCATACTGCACCCGCCGATAACCACCGCGGCAATGGCAGTAAATTCAAGTCCCCGTCCGGCGGAGCCGGGGTCCATGAACCCTATCCTGGACATAAAGATCATGCTGGCAAAGCCGCTTAAGGCTCCGGCTATAACAAAAACAAGGATGTTTATCTTTTTAAGGCTGATGCCCCGGGTTTCGGCCGCTTTGGGGTTGCTTCCGGCGGCATATATATCACGCCCAAGCCGCAGACGGCGCAGAAAAAAAGCGACCAGCAGCGCGACGGCCAGGGCGATAATAATTGAATAGGGAATGCCGATTACCGACGCGTTTACCTGCGAAAGGCGAATCAGGGTCCTTGGAATTTTATAGTTCTCTATCAGCCTGCCGCCGTTGGCGTAAAAAATCACCCCCCGGTAGAGATACATGGTACCCAGGGTCACAATTACGGAGGGTATCTTGAACACGGTAACAATCGTTCCGTTTAGAAGACCCAAGAGCGCCCCAATACCGATGGCGATAACCATACCCAATAACAGGGGAAATTCAGGATTTACGCTAAAAATCAAACCCAAGAGGTATCCGGCAAAACAAAGAATCGATCCAAGGGAAAGATCCACATTGCGGCTGATAATTTCAATCATCTCTCCAAGGGCAACCAGTAACAGATAGGGGAAAAATAACAGTATATTAATAATCGCCTGAACCGAGAAGAATCTCGGCTGAATCATGCATACAATCGCATATATAAAAAATACCAGGACCAGGATACTCAATTCACGAAAACTTGATCGTATATGGCGTAAGACCGGCATCACATCCTTCTCCCGTTACAAAATTTTATACCGCAAGGTCATGAGCCGCGGAAAGTATATTCACTTCGTTAAGTTCTTCCCCCGGGATCATTGCCGCAGGACGCCCTTCGTACATTACCATCACTTTGTCGCTTAAAGCCAATATTTCCGCTATCTCCGAAGAAATCATGATAATACATTTACCTTCTTCGGAAAGTCTTTCTATAATCCTGTACACTTCTTCCTTGGCGCCGATATCAATTCCCCTGGTCGGTTCATCCAGGATCAGTATTTCAGGATTGGTGGCAATCAATTTCGCGATACCGATTTTTTGCTGGTTGCCTCCGGACAATTCTTCAACATACTGTTTGGTACCGGCATACTTTGTCCTAAGCTGACTACATCCCTCTTTGGTCAGGGTTTCTTCCTTGCCGTTGTTTATCCAGCCGCCCGTATCACTGATACGGCCGGGAACCAAAAAAGTAGCGTTAAAAGCTATGGTCTGTTTTAAAAACAAGCCCAAAGCCTGCCGATCTTCCGGCAGCAGGGCTATACCGTGCCTGATAGCTTCGTTGGGAGAGTTTATTTTTACCGGAACGTTGTTGATCAGCAGCCAACCCCGTTTAACCGGCGTTACGCCGAAAAGTGCCCGCGCAACTTCCGTCCTGCCCGATCCCATAAGCCCGGCAATTCCCAAAATCTCACCCTTTCCTACTGAAAATGATACATTCTCAAAAATACCCGGAATGCCGATAGCCTCTGCGCGGAAATAAGGTTCCGCTTTTTTGGTTATCCGTTTATGCTTGCGGGCCAGAGTCAACTCATGACCAAGCATGAGCCGTATCATATCATCGTGGCTCAAATCACTGTTTTGATAAGTGCCTACCATGCTCCCGTCACGCATAACAGTAATTCTATCTGCAATAGCCTTTATTTCTCCAAGACGATGGCTGATATAAACAATGGATCTGCCTTCAGCTTTCAGCCTTTTGATCATGACCAGGAGGTTTTCCACTTCGTTGGGGGTAAGGGAAGCGGTTGGTTCATCCATAAAGATAATCCGGGCATTAGAGACCAAGGATGCACCAATTTCTACAAGCTGCTGTTCGGCGACGGAAAGCCTGTCCATCTTCTGTCTAAGGGGCACATTAAGACCGATGTCTTTGGCAAGTTTCCCCGCGGCTTTTTCCAGGGACCGCCAGTTCACTACTTTCGTGTTGATATATCCGGCAAAGAAATTTTCAATAATGTTTAAATCTTTGAATACCAGGGGTTCCTGGTGTATCATGGCGATCCCATGATCAATAGCGTCCCGGGGCGATCCAAAAGAAACCGGTTCCCCGTCGATATACAAATCCCCCTCCCCGGAATCCATGGAATAAATCCCAAAAAGTATCTTGAGCAGAGTTGATTTTCCCGCGCCGTTTTCACCAATCAGCGCATGAACTTCTCCGGGTACAATATCAAATTCAACTGATTTTAATACCTGGCTTTTCCCAAAGGTTTTGGAAATTCTTACCGCCTTTAGTATTTGTTTTGGTTCAGTACTCATCCATCCTCCGCTTCAGAAAATAAAAGTTTCCCTGCGAACCGGTTATAACCGGCCCACAGGGAATCCTCCTGTCAGAAACTAGAATTTGTAAGAGTCAACATTCTCTTTGGTGATTATCGCGGGAGGACCAGCGTAAAGGACATTATTGGCCAATACACCGGTTGTTCCGTATTCACCGGCGGTAAATGATGTCCCCTGGGCAAGGGTATATTCACCTTTTGCCAGAAGCACCGCAAGATAACCGGCTACTTTTCCGGTACGATAGGTGTCCCAGAGCATGGCGCCGTCAAGAACGCCGTTTTGAAGAAATGCTTTGCTCTGTCCGGGGGTTCCAAGACCGGTCACTACGATGCGGTTACCCAAATTACGGCTTTCTACCGCTTGGGCAGCGGCGGTTAAAGCAACGGTGGTGGGACAAATGATCCCGTCAAGATCCGGATACTTTTGAATAGCCGCTTCCGTTTCGGTAAGACTCTTGGCCGCATCGTCGTTCCCATAGAGAACTTCAACAAGCTGCAAATCCTTGTATTTTCCGTCCGAAGCCATCTGCTTCTTGTAAATTTCGATCTGATTGTTCTGGAACGGAGAATCGGTGGTGGCGCTTAAAACAACAAATTTTCCCTTGTAATTCATGGCCTTGGCAAATTGCTCAAAGGAATCGATTCCCAATTGATCATAATTACAGGAAAGTATCGACCCGTCCCGATGAGATTCGTTGCCGATGATGTCGTCGTTTACGGTAAGAACTTTGATCCCCGCGGCTCTTGCCCGGTCAAGTACCGCGTTCATGGTATCCGCCGCGGTTGGTGAGAGGCAAATTACATTCACCTTGTCCTGGATTGCCGCTTCGATCAGCGGGATCTGTGCCGTAGCTTCCACCTGCTCAGGCGCGGTATCACGGAAAATGCCCCCCTGGGATTCAACCGCTTCTTTCATTCCCGCTATAATGGGATCGAAATAGGGGTTCCCCTTCTGGAGACACACGTACCGTACGCTGATCTGACCGCTGCCGGCCTGTTGGCGGCCTCCCGCCATAACCGGCATGACCGCTACCACAACCAGCAGAAACGCGGTCAATACCGCCGCCAGAACCCTCGATTTTGAGAAGTTTTTCATACCTTTCCTCCATAAAAATAATTATCCCCGCCAAACAGCGGAGCGTAATCACCGTTTAATCAGGTGCTCTGCCTTAGGAGTAATTCCCCGGGAAAAATCACTTTATCCTGGGTTGACTTGCCCTGAAGCTTGTCAATGATGATCTGTGCGGCGGCGGCTCCCAGCTTCGCGATAGGCTGGGCAATAGTGCTTAAAGCGGGTTCTACCAGTTCACACAGCGAAATATTGTCAAAACCAATAAGCGCCATGTCATCGGGAATCTTGACGCCCAGCTTTTTCAGTTCCCGCATACAGCCGATACTCAAAACATCAAACCCGGCCATAATCGCGTCCGGCGGATTGGGGAGCGAAGCAAAATACGCACCGGCAGTGGCGCCTATTTGCATGTGATCTATGTCCCCCAGTATTGCCGGATCGGGCTGATAGATCAGTTCTTCTTCCACCGGAAGGCCGCAGTTTTTAAGGCCCTTCAAATAGCCCCGGAAGCGGTTTTCTATTACGCTGATCTTGGGGACCATTTTGATGTAAGCGATACGGCGGCGGCCCTGACGGTACAGATAGGTCACCGCCTCACCGGTGCTGTCCCGGCCTTCGGTAACCACATAGGAAAGGTCATCCCCTTTCTTGAACACGTTATCCATAAAAACAATCGGTGTCTGGCCCGCCAATTCGGTAAGGGTGTTAATATTTTCCCTGCTGATGTTGTAGGTGTTGTAGATGATCCCGTCGATTTTGCGGCCTATCAGTTTATTGATATAACGGTACTCTTCCTCAATCCGGCGGTCGGTGTTGCAGATGATTACCATATACCCCGACTTTAACGCCACCGATTCCACTCCCTTGAACAGTTCCGAGTAAAACACATTACTAAAATCCGGTACGAGCATGGCAATGGTTTTGGTTCTTCCGGTCCGTATCCCCTGGGCAAAGTAGCTTGGGGTATAGTCCAGTTTTTTTATCGCCTTCACCACCGCTTCTTTTACTTCCGGCTTAACCCCTTCCGGCTGATTTAACACCCTGGAAACGGTGGATTTTGAAACTCCCGCCATCTTTGCGACGTCAAAAATTGTACACAAACCGTTTGCTTTCATGGCCATCCAAAACCCTGTTTAGGAACGTTCCCTGGGAACGTTCCTAGGGAACGTTCCCAAAAGTATTATAAGGCCGGTATTTAGAAGTTGTCAAGGATTTTTTTTATATTTTTTCGATAATTTCCATTAATCGAGGCTACCGGCCTGTCGGAGCGGCAGATCAACGGGCTTTGAAGGCAATCACTCTGATAGGCTTAGCCCTAAAAATTGCTAAAAATTCCTTGGCATTTCTCATAGACGGGGCTTGTCCCGGTTAAATTCACTACCACTGAAAAATAGTATTGCAAAGATAAAAATCTATACCGGTCAACCATATGATAAAATCTAAACGTTTAGATAATTCTCTGGTCTACAGATTGGAATTTTATTGACGGGATAAAATTCCGGACATAAAATTATTTTACCTAATAAGGTTACGATTAACCATGTCGAGACAGGAAGGAGGAAGTTTATGCCTGATACAAAGACGCAGAAAATTGAACGGCTCAAGGCGGCGTTATCCCATAAAGAAGGAGACCATGTGCCGGTATCCGATTTTTTCTGGACCGGTTTCATGGAAAGGGCTAAAGAGCAATGGGGACAGGATCTTGACATATATAAAAAGTTCGACCTGGATTACATTGTCATAAGCCCCAACATGGATCCCATTATCAAGGATTTTGAGATTCTTGAGGACGATGGGGTGAACATAAAACTCAAAACCGGATTCGGCGCCACCGTGCGGCGGAGCGGAAAAGCCCCCATGCCCCATTTTGATAGTTTTTCTATTTCTGAACCGGAAGAAATGGAAAACTTTGTGATGGAACCCGCTAAGGACCGGCGCCGCCTTTACCGCCAGGGGGACGATCAGATCAACGGCCTGGGAGACGCCATAACCCGGAATCTCCCTTCCTGGAGTGACCGGGTAGACGCCTATTATCAGGATTATCCGGTTTACGGTTCCATCTGCGAAGGCTATGAGTACCTTTGGCGCTGCATAGGTTCGGAAAATTCTCTGTACTGGATGCTCCTTGAAAGCGAGCGTTTCGGCGCCTTTGTCAAACGGATAGGCGATTTCGTGGTAGACCTTACGGAGTACCAAATTGAAGAAAGCCGGGGAAGGCTTTCGGGCATGTACGTATGGGGCGATGTAGCCTACGTTAACGGCATGTTCTTCAGCCCCGAGATATGGCGGGAACATTTCAAGCCTATTACTAAGCGTATCATCGAAGCCTGCCACAAGGCGGGCCTCATGGTTATTTACCACGGCTGCGGCAACGCCTCAATGATCTACAACGACTACATAGAAATAGGCCTGGACGGTTACAATCCGGTGGAATGTAAGGCCCACCTTGACGTGGTAGAACTCAAAAAGGACTATGGCGGCAGGCTCTGCTTTGTGGGGAATATAGATGTTCGGGAACTGGAAAGCGGCAATCCTGATCGTATTAAGCGGGAGGTCCTTTACAAGCTTCAAAGTGCTCAGGGAGGCGGTTGGATATGCCAGTCCGATCATTCGGTTACCAGCGGCGTCGCCCCCGATTCCTATGCCTACATGGTGGACCTTGTCAGGGACTACGGAACGTTCCCCCTCAACATGGATCGTATTAAATCGGAACTTGCGGCCTTGGATAAAAAGCTGAAGCGGTAAGTTCCCGCACGAAGCAAGGGGATGGGGCTTTTAATCCCAGTGGAACACTTCTTCCGCGTCCGCCCACCATTCCCCTTCCTTCCTGGTGTCCAGGGGTTTCTGGCAGGGCTTACAGACATCCCACCACTTCTGAGTGGTGGGATCCGCCGCCATCCTGGCCATGTCGCCTTCGTAATCATTTCCGGTATATTCAAAATAACTGAACAAGAGACCGTCGCGATAGTAAATCGAATAGTTCCTGATGTTACATTCCGTGATCATCTTAAGCACATCGGGCCAAACCGCCGCATGGAGTTTTTTATATTCCTCCAGCTTCTCCGGCCGGACGCCTATTACCGATCCATAACGTTTCATATCTTACCTCTTGTCATTACTATGAAATGAATAATACAAATAAGACCCCAGGGAGAATTGGCCTTCCGGTCAATTCTCCCTGGGGGATTTTCAACCCTCAGCCTGAAAATCCCCTACCACTGGGGAGGCTGGAAGTTCGCGACATTTGTCTTGGTGATGATGTCCTGGGCAAGGTAGCCAAGTTCAGGGAGGCTCTTGCCGTTGAAGAAGTCGGCCATGGCCTTGACGCAGGCCGAGCCGTCACCTTCGGCGGTCTGGTAGGTGATGGCCAGAAGGTCGCCGGAGGCTACCAGGTCCATGCCCGCCTTGGAGTTGCCCGCCGCCACCAGGAGGATGTCGGTCCGGCCCGCTTCCTTGAGGGCGTCGGCGGCCCCTATGGCCTGGGTCGAATCGTCGGCCAGGAAGATGGCGGTGAGGTCTTTGCCGAAACGGGTGATCCAGTCCGCCACTACCTGCTTGGTGGCGACGGCGTCAAAACCGGGACTCTGGAAGTCCAGGGTCTTGATGTTTGGCGCGTAGCTCTTCAGTTCCGTGCGGGGACCCCACATACGGGCAAAGTAGGGAGAGGTGCCGGGGTTATGGGTAACGTAGGCAATGCCCCCTTTCTTCCCCATCGCGTCCGCAAGTATACGAGACAGTCTCCGCATCTGTCCAAAGTCATCCGGCCCGGTCCAGGTTACCATATAGCGCATAGCCTCGGCGGTGGCAAGGGTGTTCGTCCCGAAGGCGGGAATGCCGGCCTGGTTGATCTTGCGGAACTGCTGTACCGCGGATTCCGCGTTGACGGGGATAACGCCGATGGCGTCGGGTTTCGCGTTGATCGCCTGGTCTATCATCTGGTTCTGCACGTTGACATCATAGTTCGGCGACCAGAGATCGATGGTCATGCCCAATGCTGCTGCGGCCTTCTTCGCCCCGTTCATGTAGGCGGTGGTCCAGGCATGATCGCCATGTACAATCACGATAACGTGCTTGCCGATACTGCCGTTGGCAGGGGACTTTGCCGGATTGATCTTCGCGCCGGCGTTCCAGCCCGCGTATTCTAAGTCGTACCAGTGCAGGGGATCCTCTTCCGGCAGGGCGTTGGGGTCCGCGGGCCGCGGGGGAACCTGCTTCGGGGAAAGGGGCGGCATCAGGGGCTGCCCATCCGTACTCTTGACCCCGGAAACATCCAGGGCAAGGGACTTCTGTAAATTGTCACTGGCGGTCGCGCCGCCTCCGGCGGATTGCTGTCCGCCTCCCGCGAAGACCAGTGAACCGCTGACAATCAATGCCAATAGCACCGTCAAAAATGTACGTTTCATACCTTCCTCCATAAATTTGGAAAACATATATTCACACTATAAAGTGCAAATATCAAATTAAAGCCCGCCTATTCAAGCGGCGCCGTTTTTCGCGAGTTCTTCCAGAAGTACCACCCGCTCTCCTACCCGCTTTGAGCGGAAATAATTGGTTATGGTCTCATACACAACGCAGGCCGCCAGTACAAGCCCGTTCATAAGGATCTGCACCTCGTACTTCCCGGAAAGCGAGGTAAGCACATTCGACATAACCATAAGGCCGTATACCGATGCATAGGTGTTCCAGACGCTCCCCTTGCCCCCGGTGGTGGCGGTACCCCCGATAATCGTCGCCGCCAGGGCCACCAGCAGGGGTGAAACCCCCTTCTCGCCCAGATTCGGCAGGGCGGAACTCTGGCATATCGCGAAGATGGCGCCGCCGATGGCGCAGCTAAAACCGGACAGGGTAAACACGGAAACCGTCATACCGTCCCGCTTGATCCCGGCAAGCCAGGCCGACTCTTCATTGCCCCCGATAAGGTAGATGTTCCGTCCCCAGCGCGTATTCCGCATCAGAAACGCTACGACAATCACAAAGAGAAGTACAAATATTACTTTGGGCGACAGGGGCAGAAAGCCGAGCCGCATATTGAGAAAGTCGGCAAAGGCATAATCCCCCTTGTCGCCGATTTCCGCGCCCCCGCAGTACATATACATGGCGCCCCGCAGCACGAACTGCATGCCCAGGGTCGTGATAAACGAATGGATCTTCCCCTTACATACCAGTATCCCGTTGATAAACCCCACCACCAGGCCCGCCGCCACCGCGACGCAGATGGAAAAGAACCAGCCGTGGCCGGACAGGGTGTGCATACCCATGACCAGTACCGCGCCCATATTCGCCATGGCCCCAACGGAAAGGTCCATGTGGCCGGCTATCATGCAGGTGGTAAAACCCAGGCCCAGCAGCGCGTACAGCACCGTACTGTCAAAAATACCCTTCATGTTAAAGGCCGAGAAAAAATTCCGGGCAAAGATACCCAGGAACATCATCACGACAATGAGAATATAGAACCGGTAATCGTTAATCGCCCTGCCCATGCCCCGGCCTGATTTTTCCGCTGTTTTTTTGCCTTCCACCTCTTCCCCCTATCCCCGGCCCAGCTTCCGGGCGGAATTCGTGTTGAGCCACACGATGAACAGGAACACTATCCCCTGCACCAGCCACTGGTTAAAGGTGGGGATCCCTATCAGATTCATGATATTGCTCAACATCCCGATGGTTATGACGCCCCCGAACACCCCCGACATACTGCCGGTTCCTCCGGCCAGGGTCATGCCGCCTAAAAGTACACTGGTTACGGCCCTGAAGTCGTAGCCGTCCCCATTGGAATAAGCCCCGGTTTTCGATATCGAAGCAAGGAAGATACCCGCGACGGAGCAGCACACGGCGTTGATCACATAGACCAGGACTATCAGCTTGACCACGTTGATCCCCGAAAGCCGGGCCACCTCGTAATTGGAACCCGTTACTTTGAGCTGGTTTCCGAATTTGGTATGGGCCAAAAGAAAGTATCCGGCAACGAAAAGCAGGACCATGACTATGACCATGATGGGAATGCCCAGAAAGGAGGAACGGGAAATCGCATAGAAAAGCTCCACCGCCTGCGCGTTGTTTTTGGCGATAACATCCGGATAGATCTGGGTACCGCTCCAGATCCACCGGACAATCCCGCTCATCACGAAGTTAAAGGCCATGGTCCAGATGATGGGATGGGCCCGGAACTTCCCTATCATGAGCCCGGTAATCAATCCCAGCGCCGAACCGGCGAGGATCCCGCAGATAACCGAGGGCCAGAACCCAAGCCACAGGGTCGCGATGGAGATCATCCCGGAAAACGCGATGGTCATGGGCGCGGACATATCCGCATAATTGGCCGAATAGGTGACAAAGGCCATGCCGACGGTCACCATCCCCAAGAGGGATATCGCCTGTATGGTCGCCCGGATATTGGCAATGGTAAAATACTTACCGGGCGCGACGATTCCCCCGATGATGAGGAGCAGTACCACTACAAAGTAAATTCCGGCCCGGTTGAGAAGGACTATGGCCCGGATCTGCTTAATTGCCCGGGTATCCGCTATGGGGGGGCTGGCGCCGGATGAAAGATTAGCCGAAGTGTTTTTTAGTTCCGTCATGCCACAAATTCTCCTTCACCGTTCGCCGCGAGCAGCAGCGACTGTTCGCTCATGTTCTTCCGGTCTATCTCACCGATGATGTGTCCCTGCCGCATAATTACCGCACGGTCACAGAGCCCGACCATCTCCGGCAGATCCGACGTAAACAGGATAATCGCGTTCCCCCTCGCGGCAAGCTCCGCAATCGCCCCGTGGATTATCTCCTTGGCGCCGATGTCAACCCCCCGGGTCGGTTCGTCCAGGATCATCACCTTGGGCGCGGCGGCTATCCACTTTGCCATCAGCACCTTCTGCTGGTTTCCGCCGCTCAAATTCCGTACCGGAATCTCCGTATCCCGGGGGTAAATCGAAAGCTTGTCTATTAACTCAAATACCGTTTTCCGGTTCTTCCGGCTTGAATACAGCGGACCCCGGGAAAGCCGGGGGATGATACCGGCAAGGCTGTTCTCCCCCACGGTCAGCGCTATGGCAAGGCCGTCAACTTTGCGGCTTTCGGTAAGGTAGGCTACGCCCCGGTCTATGGCCTCGCCCATATTCCGGATCCGTACCTTTTGTCTGTTTATGTAAATATCCCCGGCGTCAAGGGGATCCACCCCGATTATCGAACGGGCAAGTTCCGTCCGGCCGGCCCCGGCAAGCCCGCAGATCCCCAAAATCTCCCCGGAACGCACGGCGAAGTTGATAGTATGAAAAAAACCGTAGCGGCTCAGGTTTTCTACCCTGAACGCCTCCTCCCCGATACTCACCTCACGCTTTGAGTAGAATTCGCCCAGGGAACGGCCCACCATCATCTTCACCACATCTTCGGTATTGACCTCGCCGGCCTTGCAGGTCCTGACATGCTTACCGTCCCGCATCACCGTAATGGTGTCGGCTATCTCAAAGATCTCCTGGAGGTGGTGGGATATGTAGGCGATGGCGATCCCCTGGGATTTAAGCCGCCGGATAATATCGAAAAGCCGGGCAACCTCGGTGCTGGAGAGGGCCGAAGTGGGCTCGTCCATCACGAGGACCGAGGGATTCCCCCCCAGCACCTTGGCGATCTCCACCAGCTGGGCTTCGCACTGGCTTATCTCGGATATGGAGGCGTGGATATCAAGATTCTCAAGGCCGACCCGCTCCAGGAGGGCCTTGGCGTCCCGCTCCACCGCCTTCCGGTCCACCAAGGGGGTTCCCTTTTTACGGGGAAGCCGCCCGGCCAGGAGGTTCTCCGCCACAGAAATCGGCCGGGCAAGGCTGAGTTCCTGGTAGACCATACCGATGCCGTATTCCTTGGCCGCTCCGGGACTATGCAGAGAAACCGGCTGTCCGCCTATCAGGATCTCTCCGGTGTAGTCGGAAAAGGAACCCGCCAGGATCTTCATCAGGGTGGATTTTCCCGCCCCGTTTTCCCCCACCAGGGCATGGACCTCCCCCGGACTGACCGTAAAGCTCACGTTGTTCACCGCCAGGGTACCGGGAAAGGACTTTGAAACATGCCGCATCTCAAGCGCGTGGCTCAAAGTTCCGGGAGATTCGATTTTGTTGTCATTTGTATTCATTTGTCGCTCTATACATAGCCAGCATGTTCTCCGCAGGAACATCGGGCATAATATTATGTTCCGTATTAAATACGAAACCGCCGTCTTTCAGGAATATATCTATCATCCGCCGGGTATAGTCGTAGACTTCCTGGGGCTTTGCCCGGTTCAGGATACGCTGGGTGTTACAGCCGCCGCCCCAGAAGCAGATGTCTTTGCCGAACTCCCGCTTGAGGGTCTCAGGGTCCATCTGCGCCGCGGAGGTCTGTACCGGGTTGATAATATCGTAACCCGCTTCAATTAAATCGCCCATAATAGGATAAATCGAACCGCAGGAATGCAGAAAGGTTTTCATGGAACTGTGCTCATGTACATACGCGCAGAGGATCCTGTGCCGGGGTTTGAAGAGTTCCCGGTACTTTTCCGCGGACATAAACATGCCGGTCCCCATGCCCAAATCATCGCCAAAGCGCAGAATGTCCGCCACATCGCCCAGGGCCTTACAGACCTTTTCCAGGGAGGCCAGATGAATCTCCATAAGGGCGTCCAGAAGCCGCTCCACTTCCTCCGGTTCGGCATAGGTATCCATGAGGAAGTTATCCATGCGGCGGAGGAAAGTCCCCCATTCAAAGAGGTTGCATCCGCAGGTGATGAGGAGGGCTCGACCGCTGTTTTCCCGGAGCTTCAGGGCGCGGCCGCGCAGTTCCTCCCAGAAATTGTCCATCCCCGCGTTATCCCAGGGGCTGTGGGCCAGCTTCTGCCAGTGAACTTTCGACATAGCCTGGGGAAGCTGCCGGTAGTCTTCGGGATAAGCGTCCAGATAGGGAAAGAAGGTCTGATCGAAGAAGGTAGCCCCCACGGGCATACGGGCTATCAGATCCCCCGCTTCGTCCCGGACCGTGTATTCCCCGTTGGGCTCCCGGTGGGGTTTAAACCACACCGGGTATTGGGCCAGGCTGCCGTCGGCCAAGGGTACATCGTACCAATCCTCCGGCTTGTCGTTAAAGGTGCGTCCCAAACAGAGGACGTCCACCTTGAGGGCGTCAAGCACCTTGAGCTCGGGCTGGGTTACCTGCTGTACCACGTCATAGACCTTGTTACTCCGGTCATTGATCCCCAAAGCGGCCTTGAGTTTGTTGTAACCTATAGCGGAAATGCCGGAGCTGGGGGTCCCTCCCAGATCCAAGGGTAGTTTTGCGGGCTCCCTGTGATTGACGCTGTCCATAACATAATCCCGGGACATCATCATACCTGAATTACCCCTTGCAACTTTTTCATCACCGCCGCCTCGTACCGGAACCGGATATAATTCCCCGCCGGACGCCGCAGCAACAACCGTAATCTATACGATTTATTAGAGTTAGTGTACAATCGATATAATTAGACGGTCAAATTAATTCTTCTTTTTTTCCGAAGATAAATCTAAACGTTTAGATTGCGAGGTCTATATGGCAACCATAAAGGATGTGGCGGAACTTGCGGGGGTCAGTATAGCTACCGTTTCCTGTACCCTGAGCGGAAAGAAGAACGTGTCCCATTCCACCCGGGTAAAGGTTAAGGCGGCCATTGAAAAGCTCAATTATATCCCCAACGAAAGCGCCCGAAGGCTCAAGAATCATACCAGCCGGGACATAGGAGTGCTTCTTACCAGCATTGACGATCTGTATCACAGCGAAATTTTCAAGGGCATCACCTCGGTAATCCAGAAAAACCAGTATTTCGCGATAATCGGCTTTTCAAACAACCAGCCCATGGTGGAGACCGAAATAATTGAAGACTTTATCTCCAGGAATTTCGCCGGAATCATCCTGATAAGTTGTCTTTCCAACGATACATCTTACATCAGGAAGCTCCTCTCCTATACTATCCCCATCGTGTTCGTTGAACGCCAGCCTCGAATCGGGAACATAAACTTTGTGGGAATATCCAACAGGAGGACCATTATTTTTCTGGTGGAGGAACTGGAAAAAAAGCATTACCGGCGGATCCTCCTCTTTTGCGGGAACCCGGAAATCTCCGGTGAAAGCGACTGCGCCGACGCCTTCCGGGAAATATGCGCCGCCGAAAAAATAATGGGACGGATATGCTATACCAACATGACCAAGGAAGACGCCTTCCGCGTCGCCCTGACCGAACTCTACCATACGCCGAATCCCGACGCCCTCATTGCCACATCGGGAAACATAGTCTACGGCATCATGGAAGCGGCCAGGGTTCTGGGAATATCCCTCAAGGACAGTCCGGTTATCGCCTTTTCCGAGGAGACCTGGATGGACACCCGCTATCTTCCCCAGGTACTCCATACCTCGCGGCCTGCTTTTAATTTGGGGGCCGGCGCCGCTTCGCTGCTTCTGCGGAACATAGACGGTACCTCCGAAAAACCCGAAAAGCTTATCCTGGACGATAATATCCTTAAATCGGGCCTTGGTATACCAAAATACCGGCGGACCGGAAGGGACGCCGGGCCGGGAAAAGTCCCTGAGCTCAGGCTGCTGATTTTGGACAGCCCCTTTGCAACGGACCCCATGGAGATTCTGGCCCGGAAATTCAGGAACGACTGCGGTATTTCCCTGATTTTTAAAACCGCAGGTCAAGACCGGCTTCTGGAACGTATCATCGAAGACGCCCAATCCAATGATCCCGGCAATGACGTATACATGTTCGATATTCCCTGGCTCAATTACCTGGTCCAGAACCGTATTCTTGATGATCTCACCAGCCTCCTCACCGCCGACCGCTGGTTCTTCAATTCCATTATCCCTGAAACCCTAAAAAATTCGCGGTACCGGGATCGTTATTACAGCGTCCCCTTTACCGCCGGCGCCCAGCTCCTGTTCTACCGTAGCGATCTTTTTGAGGATCCCATACTATCAAAGGACTATTATACAATCTATAAAACAAAACTCAGGCCCCCCAGAACCTGGCCCGAATTTAACGCCGCGGCCCGTTTCTTTACCCGGCGTTTCAATCAATCCTCCCCGGTGGAATTCGGGGCAAGCTGCGCCGGTACCATCCCCAATGAACTCTGCCCGGAAATCTACAGCCGTATTTGGGGCTTTGGCGGCCGCTGTTTCACCGGAAACGGGCTCCCCCAGTTCAATACGGAAAACTGTTGCCTCGCCTTTAACAACCTGCTGGATTTGCAGCATTACACCCCGGAACCCATTCTTTCAACCGGCAACCTTGACGTGGTACGGGATTTTTACACCGGCAAGACCGCCATGATCATCACCTATACCGAATATGCGGCAAAGATCATGGACGCCATTAACGGGGATATTTTCGGCAAGCTGGGCTTTTCATTTATTCCCGGAAGATGTCCTATTTCCATAGGCTGGAATTTAGGGATCAACGCCCTTTCGCGGAACAAAGACAGGGCCTGGCAGTTTTTCAAATGGCTTTACCGGAAAGACGTAAGCTATTATCTCACCATCCTGAATGGCCAGTCTTCGTCCATCCATTCCTTCGAGAATAACGAACTCCTCAAGCTTTACCCCTGGATGCAGATCGCCCTGGACAATTATAAATATGCACGGAAACGGGACAGCGGCAACAAAAAGAACGCTATCATTATCCCCTGGTACAAAACAGAGGAAGTTATCTATCACTACACCAAACTGATGTTTGAAGGCGAAGATGTGGTAAGCTGCCTCAAAGCTATAGACACGGAGCTTACCGATCTTATGACCGTTTACGGACACTTC
Source organism: Treponema sp. TIM-1 (assembly GCF_046533115.1). Classification (NCBI taxonomy): domain Bacteria; kingdom Pseudomonadati; phylum Spirochaetota; class Spirochaetia; order Treponematales; family Treponemataceae; genus Treponema; species Treponema sp. TIM-1. The sequence continues at coordinate 14,380 of NZ_JAJQRC010000032.1, read as the reverse complement.
CGGGGAAACAACTAAGGGGAAGGGTTCCGGTTAATCTAAACGTTTAGATATTTAAGGCCCCGTTATTAAATCAATTTGTTGACGGAAATTTTAAACGTCCTCTATAATAAAGTACCAAGTATACGCCCTGCAGAAACATGCAAGAAAGAGGCTTAATATGAATAATTTGGAACATGATCGCGATGTATTACGGAAACTGGTGGAGAGAATCGCGGAAATAGCGGCCCTGCCTGTCCAGGAAGAGAAGAAGCGGCTCTGGCGGGCCCTTAACGGGCTTAAACCCGAACGGCCAATGGTCACCATAGATCAGGTCTGCTGGAACGAAATGAATATCGAAGGCAAGCTCGATCTTGCGTGCGAAGATGCGGAATGCCGCGCCTATGAGGAGAAATTCAGAAGGATCCTTTTGCAGTGGGACTATTTTCCGGTGGATATGGTGGTTGAACCCTATATCAGGGTGCCTATGGCGATAGAGCCCTTTAACCAGGATCCCCTGGCGGTGATGAACCGCATATTCGGCGTGGTCATTAAGGAACAGACCCTGGCTACAGACAAAGCCAACGACGTTGTGAGCCACAATTATGAAAATCAATTCAAGACTATCGAGGATGTGGAAAAGATACAGATGCCGGTGATAGTCCATGACCAGGCGGAAACCAGGCGGCGGATGGATAGGGCTGCCTGGCTTTTCGACGGCATCCTGCCACTGCGGCAGGAAGGCTGGTTTGATCATTACCTTTCGGTCTGGGACCCCATCGCCATGTGGATGAGCGTGGAGGGCATCCTTTACGGCATTATTGACGAGCCCGAAATGATGCACGCCCTGGTGCAGCGGGTGGTGGAGGGCTATATGGTGATGCTCGATCAGCTTGAGGAGCAGGGGCTCATCTACGCCGGCGAGAACCTCATTCACACGACCGGCGCCTGGACCGACGAGCTCCCCGCACCGGGCTTTGACCCGGAAAAGCCCCGTACCCAGGACGTATGGATGTACGCCATGGCCCAGGCCCTTGGCACCGTATCCCCCGACATGTACGAGGAATATGAAATAGAACACCTTATGCCCCTGTTCAAGCGCTTCGGTCTGGTGTATTATGGCTGTTGTGATCCCCTGGAGCTTAAAATGGACGCGGTTAAGCGTATCCCCCATGTCCGTAAAATTTCCATAAGCCCCTGGGCGAACCGCGAAAAGATGGCGGAGCAAATAGGCAGCGCTTATGTGGCTTCCAATAAGCCGAATCCCGCTTTTCTTGCCGGCACCGTTTTTAACGGCGATATGGTCCGTGAAGACCTGGAACGCACCCTTGAACTCTGCAAGCGTACCGGTTCGCCCCTGGAATTCGCCTTTAAGGACATCAGTACGGTACGCTATGATCCCCTGCGGCTAAAACAGGTGAACGATATTGCCATGAAGGTCGTAGGTTCCTAAAGATACGGTAGATTCCGGTGAAGGAGGAAAGCAGAAAAACAGGGTATGAAAACAGAAACCATGCTTCGGGCGGCCCTGGCGGGGCGCGCCCATGAAATTGGGCTGATGGAGACTTCCGCCCTTGTCTTTTCGCCGGAACTGTATAAGGCATGTGCGGCCAATGTCTGCGGCAACTACAACAAATGCTGGACCTGTCCCCCGGCCATAGGAACCCTGGAAGAACAGCGGGAAAAGATCCTTCGCTGGAAGTATGCCCTGGTTTTTACCACAAAATTCGATCTTGAAGATTCCTTTGATATTGAAGGAATGGAGCTGGCCCATAAAATGCACAACCGCCTTACCGCGGACATGCGGGAACAATTCGGCGCTTTTCCCGTTTACGGCGCCGGGGGCTGCAAGGTCTGTGACCCCTGCGCCTATCCTGAACCCTGCCGCTTCCCTGACCGGGCGATTTCCGCCGTGGAAGCGGCGGGGATCAACGTGACCGATTTAAGCCGGTCCGCTCATCTGAAGTACAATAACGGTCCCAATACGGTCACCTATTTTTCCATGCTCCTCTTTAATGATTAAATTTCATCGCTTTAGAACGGCCCGGATTAATTTGCGAAATTCCGCTGTTTGATAGTGCAAATAATTACTATTTTTCGGCAAATTTTTTAATGCCCGTAGACAAATCATAGCATATACTATAAGACCGTATTATAATACGGTGGTAAGAATGCCGTTTAATCAAGGAGGAAAGCATGAGCGATTTTTCAGCCCACTATGAGGAAATTTCCAGTCTGCTGCAAAAGGGAAAATCAAAAGACATTGTTATTGCGGTTCAAAAGGCTTTGGATGATGGGGCGCCGGCCCAGGAAATCTTGGACAAGGGGCTCATCACCGGCATGGGCATCATAGGCGGGAAGTTCAAACGGAACGAGGTCTTTGTCCCCGAAGTTTTGGTAGCCGCCAGGGCTATGAACCATGCTTCGGCGGCGCTCAAACCGGCCCTGCAGAAAGCCGGCATTGAACCCATAGGAAAAGCAATTATCTGTACGGTGAAGGGCGACCTCCATGATATTGGGAAAAACCTGGTAAAGATGATGATCGAGGGAAACGGTATTGAGGTTGAGGATCTGGGGATAGACTGCAGCGAAGAAAAGGTGATTGAAGCGATAAAGAACTCCGACGCCAAGGTCCTCTGTCTGTCCGCCCTGCTTACGACCACGATGATGGCCCAAAAAGATGTCATTGACGCCATTAAGAACGCGGGACTGCGGGATCGCATAAAGATCATGGTAGGCGGCGCTCCGGTGACCCAGAGCTTTGCGGACGAAATCGGCGCCGACGCCTACTCGCCGGATGCGGGCACCGCAGCCGAGGTATGCAGGCAGTTCTACGGTAATTGAGAAACCGGACGTGACCATCCGCATTGAAGGCAGGGAAGGATCCTACCGGGCCGAAGAGGGCGAATCCCTCCTGGACACCCTGCGGCGGGGAGGAATATCCATGGACGCCCCCTGCGGCGGACACGGGAGATGCGGAAAGTGCCGGGTACGGATCCTGAGCGGCAGCTTTAAACGGGTCGGCGGTACAAAGGATTTGTCCGCCGATGCCGGTTGGCTGCGGGCTTGTACCGTATATCCCTCATCGGATCTGACGATAGATCTTCCCCAGGCCCTGTTTGCCGGGGAAGCGGCGGATAATCCGGCGGATGTTTCGCCGGTTACCGGAAAAACCATAGGCCGCGCCGGGTTTGCCCTGGACATAGGAACCACGACGGTTTTTCTCCGGCTCCTGGACCTGGATACCGGCGAAGCGCTTGACACCCTTTCCGCCCTGAACGATCAGCGGATCTATGGCGCCGATGTGATGAGCCGTATAAGCGCCGCCCGGGAAGGGAAAACCGAAGCACTCTTCCGGCGTATCAATTCCCAGGTTCGGGATATGCTTTCCCGGTTTGAGCATACCTGGGACCTGAAAAAAAAGGAATGCCTGGCCGTGGCGGGAAACACGACCATGCTCCACCTCTTTGTCAACGCCGATCCTTCCCCCCTGGGAGCCGTTCCCTTTACGCCGGTCTTCCTTGCAGCAAGGGAATTGCCCGGTTCAAGCCTGTCCCTCCCCGTGGAAACCGCGGTTCTCCTGCCTTCGATTTCCGCCTTTGTGGGCGCCGATATAAGCGCCGGAATCGCTGCCACGGGCATGATGGAAGCAGACAAAATATCCCTGCTCATCGATATAGGTACCAACGGTGAAATAGCCCTCTTCCATAAGGGAAAGCTTTTCTGCTGTTCCACCGCCGCGGGTCCTGCCCTGGAAGGCGCGGGGATTTCCTGCGGAACCGGCGGCATAGCCGGGGCGGTAAACCGTATCGAAAAGCGGGACGGTTCCCTCTGTTTTTCTACCATAAGCGGAAGCCCCCCGGTGGGGATCTGCGGCTCCGGCCTGGTAGACGCCATTGCCGTCATGCTGGAGGAAGGGGTGATAGACGAGACCGGCGCCTTTACCGGCGATGAAGCGTCCTTCCCCATAACGGACGGGATAGCCATCACCAGGGGAGACGTCAGGCAGTTTCAGCTTGCCAAAAGCGCCATCATTTCCGGGATAAAGATACTCTGCAAGGCCGCGGGGCTTACGGTTGACGCGGTAGAACAAGTTTACCTCGCCGGGGGGCTCGGCTTTTACATCAGCCTGGACAGCGCGATCCGGACCGGCCTCCTGCCCCCTTGTTTCAGGGACAGAAGCGCTGTCTGCGGAAACACCAGCCTTGAAGGCGCGGCCCGGCGCCTCACGGATCCCGTTTTTCCGGCCCTCTGTAACGATATAATCACCAAGAGTGTAACGGTTGAGTTGACGGCGGATCCCGCCTTCATGGAAGAGTTTGCGGAAAATATGTTGTTTCCGGAAATGTAATGAAAGACGATCCCCCATCGCAAAAATTTAAAGAAATACGACCGGTGAAGCTGTTTCTGCGCGGGTCCTTAGGGGGTATCTTCAACAAAAGAAGCCTGATACTCCCGGGGGCTTATCCCCATGAGTTTTTTGAAAGATTTGGCAAAGTAGTTCGGATCATTAAAGCCTACCGTCCCTCCGATTTCCTGGATTCGGATGTCGGAATCCCGTTTCAGGATTGCTTTAGCCCTGTTAATGCGGACCCGGCAGACATACTCGGAAAAGGTGGTATTCATCTCTTTGCGGAACAGATGGCTTAGATAAAATTCGCTTACAAATACGGCTTCCGCTACGGTATGCAGGGTTATTTCATCGGCATAGTGCTGCCCGATGTAGTCCATTGCTTTGATGAGGTGTCCGGAGTACTGTTTCTGCTTTTTTTCGATGAATACCGAGGTAATAAAACTCTCCATTACCTCGGTGATGAGGCAGCACAATTCTTCGAAGTCAATAGCATCATTAAACAAACCGAAGGATTTTTTGATTGTCCCGTTAATGCTTTCAGCCGGGGCGCCTGCCCCAATGGCGGCCCGGGAAATGAAGGCCACCAGTTCAAAGATGCGGGCTTTGATAGTATTCATATTACCATCGGCAAAGGTAAAAATTTCACACAAGAACATATTAAGAATACGCTTTGCCATTTCCCTGCTGCCGCATTGCACCGCGTCGATAAGTTCCTTCTCCAGTTCGCGGGGATACGCTTTTTCGCTGTTTTTAGACCCCTGCATACTTTTTCTATCCATCATGAGTTCCGCGATACGCTGCTGCTGCATCGTAATCTTGGCCCGCTGATTCAGGTAGACGCTGTGTTCCCGGGAAAAGCTGTTCGCCATGATGAAAAGAATCTGGGCGGCGCTGGTCATGTTGACACAAGTACAGGAGGTAATTAAGCGGAAGAATTCCCCAACATCGATATGAATATTCATATCCATGATTTTTTCGGTAAATTCGGCTATCGCGACCTCGTCGGCATCCCAGAGCAGTACGGGCCCGCAGGCGATAATCCCGCAGAGGCGCTCTTCAAACATTACCGGAGAAAAACACATGATAAGGCCGCATCCGCAGGAACAAATATAGGGCTCCCCCAGCTCCTGGGACATGAGACCGCCGTAGGATATGTGTTCCCGGCACTTCCGGCAGTTTTTAGCCGACTGACAGACGGAAACCTCTTTCCGGTTGGTCAGGATTTCACGGCCCGCAAAATCAAAGAGCGCCACATCCAGACCCGTTACCACGGAAAAATGGCGGAAAAGTTTACCGAGTTCTTTGAGGTCAAAAATTTCCGAGAGAGAAGGATTCTCTAACATAAACATAGCGCCGCCCTTTCCGGCGGCAAACTCCATAGAATTCAATACCCTTCTTATATACAGACCTCACGACAACGCTCCCCTGCTAAACGGCTAATTTCCAAATATCCCTTCTCTGAATGCGCCGATATATTCTATGCACAATTCATCCTGACCCAGGAGCGCTTCGGTTGCGTAAATCAATCCCATCATATCCTTGTTCAGGGGATCCAGTATGGCACTGTCCATCCCCGCGTTCATCGCCAGGATGATGAAGCCCCGGTTGATGTATTTCCGGGCGGGCAGATTAAAGGAAATATTGCTGGCTCCCCCGGTGAGGTGTATCGTAGGATAAAGCTCCTTGATCTTTTTCATCGTGACGGTGATCTTGGCGATCCCGTCTTCGGAAGTGCAGAGCATCTCTACCAGGGGATCGATATAGAGCCGCTCCGGGGCTATCCGGTACTGGGCGACCTTCTTCATCAGCGCGTCAAAGACCTCAAGCCGCTTCTCCGCTGTCTTGGGGAGCCCGGTATCATCGCTCAGCAGAGCGATGCACTTCCACGGGGTATCGGCTATGATCGGAAATATCTGTTCCACCTTATCCCCTTCCATGGAAACGGAATTCACCATCCCCGGTTTGTTACAGAACTTTATCGCCTCGGCGCAAACCTTGGCGCTGGGGCTGTCAATGGCAATGGGTTTGTCCGTCGCTTCCTGCACCAGACCGATTAACCACTTCAACGTATCAAGTTCAACATCCGCCGCAGTGGAAGCGCAGACATCGATATAGGCGGCTCCCGCATCCGCCTGTTTCCTGGCCAAATCCCGGATGTAATCCTCGTTCCGCTCCGCAATGGCTTTTGCCATAGAAGGGATGGATCCGTTTATCTTTTCACCGATGATAATCATGTACGCTTCCTTGTTTAGATTTCCGGTAATCATGATCACCGGTTTTGTCCCCTGCAAAGGCGGTTCCGCCTTTGCGGATACCTACACAGGGGACGGTTCGCCTGCCCTGCCGCATAATCCCGAGAGTTTGTTGTGCTTCAGTGCAACGAATATAACATAGGTCACGGGGGATGTCAAGGTTTTTTTGTCAAGGCTTCGGCGGAGGACAGTCTGAGCATGCTCAGTTTAAAATCACCACGAACCACTCGAATAGGAGGAAAATTAACCACGAACGACACGAACACCACGAACTTTTGCTTCGATATTCCGGAATTTATGCCTGAATTCTCTTCTTTGTTCGTGGGAAAGCAGGACAGAACTATCGGTGGAAACGCCAATTTGTCTTTGTTTCTGTTCGTGTGGTTCGTGAGGTTTGTGGTTAAAATCTCTCCTTGGGACCCTTGCATAACATGAGGTAGTAATTTCAGGATATCGAAGCAAAAGTTCCTGAGGTTCGGTTTTTTCTGTTCATAGGTGTTCATAGGATTGTATAAAAACCGCAAGTATTTTATAATAAAAAGGGGTTTTTATGGAAGAATTGTTTCAGGGTAAATCCCTTGATCCTATATTGATACAGCAGATTGAGTTATTCAATTCCCTTTCGGAGCAGGAAATGGCGGTGGTAAGGTCCCAGGCCAGTATTTTGCAGCTCCGTCACAAGGCCCGGCTTTTTTCCATAGGGGAACGGGCGGAGCATCTTTATGTACTCCTGGCCGGATCAATCCGGATTTTCAGGCCCAGAACCGACTATGAGGATGATGAACTGGCGCGATTTTTCCCGGGGGACACCATCGGGGATTTCGATTTTGCCCGGCGGGCCCTATACGATGCTTCCGCGGAAGCTTTGGAAGATTCCCTCGTAATTATGTTCCCCGGTTTTGGGATAACCATGGATAATTTCACCCAGACTGAACCCCATGTCGCGTCAAAGATTTACCTGAACGCCATACGGATGATCACTACCCGGATTAAGGCAACGCAAAGGATCATCATGGAGAATATGAGCTGGGTTCAGGAACTGCACCGTCTGGCCTATGAAGATCCCGGTACGGGACTTTGGAAGCAATCTTTCCTCTCCAATGAGATAAACCAGATCCTGGAGGTTCCCACCGCCCTGATCATGTTAAAACCGGATCGGTTTAAAATCCTGGTGGATTCCCGGGGGCATACCGTGGGGGACGAAGCCATGATCCGTATTGCCAAGATATTAAAGAATATTACCCGCAAGCAGGGCCGGGGATGGCCCCTGCGGTTCAAAAGCAATGAAACCGGCGTATTGATACCCCAATGTCCCGTATCCCAGGCGAAGATTATCGCCCGGGAAATACAGCGGGCGGTGGCCTCCCTTGAATCGGTCCCTGCCCAGGATAATTACCCGGCCTTCAACTTTACCGCTACGATAAGCTGGGGCATGTGGCCGGAGGATCATACCGACTGGGATGTTCTCCTGGGGGGCATCTATGCCCTGCTGCTGGATACCTGGCGGGCCGGCGGAAACCGCCTGAGCCGTTATACCGAATCGGAGTTACCATGAGCCAAACCGCGAAAAGTCTATCCCCCAATGATGAGGGTGTTCTTACCGGTTCACCGTTATTCTCCCCGTTAAGCAAATTGGAGTTTGATGCGGTAGCCGCCTGTTTGGAATACCGGTATATAGCCAAAAACAGCCAGGTGTTTTCCGAAGGGGACCCGGGAAAGGAACTGTTCATCCTCCTCTCGGGGGAATTAAACGCCTACGTAACTCAGTCCGGGGGCATCCAGCGGTGGATGTTTAACATCAGGGCGGGGGATTTTTTTGGGGAAATGTCCATTATCGCCGATGAACCCCGTTCCGCGACCATTATTGCCAAGGTTGATTCGGAGCTGATGGTTCTCAAGGATACGGATTTTTACCATTTTGTTTCCCGGCATCCCATGATCGGGGTTAAACTCCTCAAAGCCATTGGGGATGTGCAGAACACCTGGTTGGAACAAAATTCCCGGCACCTCAACGACCTCATGCGTTGGGGGGAAACCGCCCGGAAACGGGCCATTACCGATGATCTTACCGGGCTCTATAACCGGCGTTTTCTTGAGGGGCTCATCAAAAACCGTTTTGAACAGGGTATCGTCCAGGTGCGGAACATAGCCCTCTTGATGATGGATCTGGACAAGGTTCATGCCATAAACGAAACCTACGGTACCCAGGCGGGGGATAAGGTTATCATCGCCGTTGCGGAAACCATTCAGCAGCACCTGCGGAACGGGGATATTGCCGCCCGGTTTTCGGGGGACGAATTTGCGGTCCTGCTCCAGGACACGAACGACGATGACGGGCGGGTGGTGGCGGAACGGATCCGGGCCGCAGTTTTTTTACGGAAAATACCGGTTGCCCAAAGCCCCGGATCAAACGAAGAGACCGTCATTTCGGTCCAAGTCAGTATCGGGGTGGCGGCGGCGCCGGCCGACGCCGGGGATGCCGAGTCCCTCATGCTCAGGGCGGATGAAGCCCTGCTCAAGGCCAAAAATTTGGGCCGGAACCGGGTGGAAGTCGCAGACTCCTTACCGTGCCCTCCCCCCGAAACCGAAACAGCCTAAGCCGTATGGGGAGCCTTGGGGCTTGTTTACCTCCCCCGGAACATGGTATTTTTTCTCTGACATGAAAGCCGCCATAATCTTTGGGTCTTCATCAGATAAGGCCGTTATGAAAAAGGCCGCCGATGTTTTTCGGGACTTGGGGGTGGAGTTTTCTTCCCATATTCTTTCCGCCCACCGGGTGCCGGAGTTGTTGAAAGAGACCCTGACACAACTGGAAGCGGAGGGGACTGAGGTGATCATTGCCGGGGCGGGACTGGCCGCCCATCTGCCGGGGGTTATCGCCAGTCTGACCCTTATTCCCGTTATCGGCGTACCCATCGCTTCCGGGGGGCTTGGGGGTTTGGACGCCCTCCTCTCCATAGTACAGATGCCCAAACCTATCCCCGTGGCCACCGTGGGGGTGGACAATGGGGCCAATGCCGCATATCTCGCCTGCCAGATCCTCGGCCTGAAATACCCGTCCCTGCGGGAACGGCTCGCTGCGTTCAGGGCCGGCATGAAGGCCGAATTTGCCGAAGCTAATAAAGGAGTGGACCTATGAGCGAAAGCCGGGAAGCCGGTCTTGGGGAAATAAAACCGGGACCGGTACTTTATGAAGGAAAGGCAAAAAAGGTATTTGCCGCCAACCGGGATGATCTGGTTATTATCCACTACAAAGATGACGCCACCGCCTTTAACGGCGAAAAAAAGGGGCAAATAGCGGATAAGGGCGTTTTAAACAACAAAATTGCCTCATCCCTGTTTGAACTTCTGGAAAAATCCGGGGTACCCACCCACTTTATCGCCCGGACTTCCGACCGGGACATGGTGTGCAAAAAGGTCAGGATCATCCCCCTGGAGGTAATAGTCCGGAATGTCGCGGCAGGTTCTATGGCAAAACGGCTGGGCCTCGCCGAAGGGACCCCCCTCAAAACCACGGTTTTTGAACTTTCCTACAAGGACGATGCCCTGGGGGATCCCCTGATCAACGATTACCACGCCGTGGCCATCGGGGCCTCAACCTTTGAGGAGATCGGGGAGATCAAAGACATCACCTTCAAAGTCAACCAGATCCTGTCGGCCTTTTTTCTTAAACGGGACATCCGCCTTATCGACTTTAAGCTGGAATTCGGCAGGGTGGAAGCCGGATCCGCTCCGGGGCAGCTGGTACTGGCCGATGAAATCTCCCCGGATACCTGCCGGTTCTGGGATGCTAAAACCAATGAAAAACTCGACAAGGACCGTTTTCGCCGGGATCTGGGAAACGTCAAAGAAGCCTATATCGAGATCCTGAACCGCGTGGATGCCTGATGGTTGCCGATATGGATGACAAATTAAAAGAAGCCTGCGGGGTTTTTGGCGTTTTTTTTCAGGACCCGGAAAAAGACGCGGTTCCCCTGATCTATTACGGCCTGCTTTCCCTGCAGCACCGGGGACAGGAAAGCGCCGGGATCGCCGCGGTCTACCATAAAACCATCGAATGCCGCCGGGGTATGGGGCTGGTGGGGGAGGTTTTTACCCCCGATATTCTGTCCCAGATCAGAGGGTCCGCCGGGGTGGGGCATGTACGGTATTCCACCAGCGGCACCAGTTCTATTGAAAACGCCCAGCCCTTTGTCAGCCGGTTCAAGCTGGGTTCCATCGCGGTGGCCCACAACGGTACCCTGACTAACGCCGATGTGGTCCGGGAATTACTGGAAGATGCCGGGGTGGGGTTTACCTCCTCCAGCGACAGCGAGGTAATTGTCAACCTCATCACCAAAAACTACAAAAAGGGGCTGGAGAAGGCCCTGACCGATACGATCAAATTCATCAAGGGCTCCTATGCCCTGGCGGTACTCACCGATGACGCCCTGGTGGGGGCCCGGGACCCTAACGGGATCCGGCCCCTGTGCCTGGGAAAGATCAACGGCGGCTGGATCCTGGCCAGCGAATCCTGCGCCATTGATTCGGTGGGGGGGGAGCTTGTTCGGGATCTGGAACCCGGGGAAGTGGTTATCATCAACCGGGACGAGGTCCTCTCTTTTACCTTCAGTGAAAAAACCCGGCGGGCGGCCTGCGCCTTTGAATACGTCTATTTTGCCCGGCCGGACAGCGTTATCGACGGGGTGGACGTATACGGGGCCCGGGTCCGGGCGGGACAAATTCTGGGCAGGGAATCGGCGGTTTCGGCGGACCTGGTCATCGGCGTTCCCGATTCGGGGATCCCCGCGGCCATGGGCTACGGTAAGGCCACCGGCACTCCCTTCGGCCTGGGGATCGTCAAAAGTAAATATGTGGGCAGGACCTTTATCGCCCCGGATCAAGCCCTCAGGGAGCGGGCGGTTTCGGTAAAACACAACGTGATCCAAAGCGAAGTCCAGGGCAAACGGGTGGTCCTGATCGACGATTCCATTGTCCGGGGAACCACCAGCAGACGGCTTGTTTCGATCTTAAAAAAAGCCGGCGCCCGGGAGGTACACATCCGGGTGTGCTCTCCCCCGGTACGGTTTCCCTGCTACTTCGGCATCGACACCCCCCACCGCAAGGACCTGATCAGCAACGGCAACAGTGTGGGGGAACTCTGCGCTTCCCTGGGGGCGGACAGCCTGGCCTTTATTTCCGTGGAGGGTCTCCTGGAATCCCTGGAATCAGACTCCCGCAAAGAAGGCCCCCCTGCGGGATACTGCCTGGGCTGTTTTACCGGGGAATACCCCATACCGGTTTCAGGGGAAACCGGGTATGCGGCTTCATAGGTCAAAAACCACCACCAAATAGCGGGTATTTTCAAAAAAAATAGTAATATTTTTTTGATCCATCAATCTATGACAGATCAACCGGTGTATATTAGTACCATAAGTTAAATTTATGGAGTGTACTATGTCTGAAATACAAACAGGTAATGCCCAGGAAACCAAAAGCGTATTGGATTATCTTATCACCATCGTTTCCAAAGCGGAGGAAAATGGTTTTACCCCCGGTTTTTTTGAGGAAGTAAAAGACGAAATCAATTATGTATCCACTTTCTTAAAATTGAGCCCAGTACAGACGGCCTTGTTTTCTCTTTTCTTAAACCGTTGTGATGATAATGCGATCACCACAAAAAAAATCGCCAAATCGATTAAATGCAAGAAAATCGAATTACTAAGGTATATGAATGAACTGGAATTATTGGAGAAACGAAAATTGATCCGCTGCCGCCGCAATGATGATAGTATGCCCACATACCGGGTTCCCCAGAAAGCAGTAGACGCTATCCGCAAGGAAGAAGAATATGTCCCGGTAAATTATAACAATTTATCCGAATCTGATTTTTTCGACGCCATTGATGATCTTTTTTGTCAACGGACCGACAATGAATTAACGTATGACGATCTGGTTAATGAGGTCCAAGATTTACTGAGGGGAAATAAAAATATGAAATTAGTTCAGGATTTAGCAGAAAGTACATTTGAAATAACAGACATAGTCTTGTTATTACGGTTTTGTAATCTATTCGTTTCTAATAATGATGACTACATTGGCATTTGCGATATTGACAATATTTTTGAAGATAAAAGTACACTGCGCTACATTGAACGAGAGTTAAAAGACGGTGAGCATATTCTCATGATCCATCATGTAGTTCAATATGCACTGGATGATGGTTTGTCCGAAAAAGACCGTTTTAAATTAACAGACGAGTTTAAAGATGCATATCTCAGCAATGTAAAGACAGAAACAAAAATCCGCGGAAAGGATTTTATTATATCAGAAAAAATAACGCCAAAGTATCTTTTTTACAATGAAAAAGAGTCCCTGCAGGTAGCAGAGCTGACCGCTCTATTGGGAAAGGAAAATTTTTCTTCAGTACAGGATCGTTTGTCAAAGACCGGAATGCGCCGCGGCTTTGCCTGCCTGTTTTACGGCCCTCCCGGAACGGGCAAGACGGAAACCGTGTACCAAATTGCCAAAAAAACCGGACGGGATATTATGAAAGTTGATATATCACAAACAAAAACCTGTTGGTATGGTGAAAGCGAGAAACTTATAAAGAAAGTTTTTGATCAGTATAGTAGTGCCGTTAAATCAAATGAACTTACGCCCATCCTTCTTTTCAATGAAGCGGATGGAATTATAGGGAAACGCCATGAATCCCCATCAAGATCCCTTGATGATACTGAAAATCGAATTCAGAATATTATCCTGCAGGAAATTGAAAATCTGGAAGGTATTCTTATCGCTACGACGAATCTGACCAATAATTTAGACAAGGCCTTTGAGCGACGATTTTTATACAAGATAGAGTTTCTAAAGCCATTGAAAGCGGCGCGAAAATCAATCTGGAAAAGCATGGCCCCGGATTTACCTGAACAGGAAATTGTGGAATTGGCGTCGCTCTATGATTTCTCCGGCGGACAAATTGAAAACATCGTTAGAAAACGGACGGTTGATTTTATTCTTACCGGCAGCAATCCATCCCTTGAAAAAATGAAATTTTACTGCCATGAAGAAACACTTGATAAACACCAGACAAGCCGCATAGGCTTTGCGGTTTAAGGAGTTTAGAAGATGAAAATTGGTCAAATAAATTTCACCATAACTTGAAGAAAATTAACCACGAACCACACGAACCACACGAACAAAAGTAAGAAATTCACCACGAAGGCGCCGTCCGGCCTGGTACCATATGAAAAGCCGTTCTTCCTCACTCCTCACTCTTCTTTCCTTCCTACCTTCTTCGCCTTCTTCGCCTTCGTGGTCGAATTCTCTTCCTGTTTTCTTCCTCTTCATTCGTGGTGTTCGTGAGGTTCGTGGCTAAAAATTCCTATTCCACCTTAAACTTGGAAACCTCCCTGACCAAAATGTCGATGTTATCCTTGTTCTGACCGCTGATGGTATTCACCCGGTTCACCGCTATGTTGATCTGGTCCGCACCGGTCGCCATCTCGTTCATCCCGTTGGTGATCTCCTGGGTCACCATCTCCAGGTTTTTGCTCTCCTGGATAACCTCTTTACTCCCCTCCAGCATCTCCGTGGAACCGCCCTTGACCATCCGGGTGATTTCGTTCAGCCGGGCAATTGATTCCAGAATCTGTTGGCTTCCCGTTCCCTGTTCCTCCATAGCGCTCCGGATGTTCTCTTCCTGCTCAGTCACTGTTTTTACCTCGCTGTCTATGGCCTCGAACTTGTTGAGTACCGCGTTGGTGGAGTTGGTGATCTTGTCGATACAGTCCTTGATCTTCTTGAGTACCGTGGAAAT
>NZ_JAJQRC010000031.1:0-36235 GCF_046533115.1 Treponema sp. TIM-1 | reverse complement strand
AAAATAACTTGCCCAAAAGGGCAAGTTATTTCGTTATTGCGTAAGCAATTAGAATAAAATGCATCGCATTTTATTCTTGAACAGTTCCTAACTCAATCCCGCGTTATCTCTGCCAGCGGAATGGGTTTGGGGGCATCGTTTTCCCCCTCAACCCGGGCGAGTTCTTCCATAAGTTCCTTGCCGCGTTTGCTCAATTTGGCGGGAATCTGGATCAACAGTTTGATGTAGAGATTGCCCCGGTGACCGCCGGAGGGGACCCCCTCCTCCCGGATGCGGAGGAGTTTGCCGTTTTGGATTCCCGCGGGGACCTTTACCTTAATGGTTCTATTTTCCAGGGTAGTGACCTGAATATCCGCCCCCAGGGCCGCCTGGGTTATGGATATGGGGACCGCGCAGTAGAGGTCCAGGTCCTGGCGTTCAAAATATTCGTGGGGTTTAACCCGAATGAACACGTAGAGATCCCCCGGCGGGCCGCCTCCGGGACCGGCGTCTCCCTGGCGGGGAATAACCACCCGTTTCCCGTTTTCCACCCCCGCGGGGATAGTGACCATGATCTTCTGCCGTTTTTTCCGGGTTCCCGACCCACCGCATTCTTTACAGGGCTGTTCGATGATGTACCCTTCGCCGCCGCAGGCAGGGCAGGTGGAGGCCACGGAAAAAAAGCCCTGGCTATGCCGCACCTGGCCTGAACCGGCGCAGGTGGGACAGACCTTTTTGCCCGCCCCATTGGCCGCTCCCGTGCCCTTACAGGTTTCACACGTTTCATTCCGCGAGTACTGGATCTCCACCTTGGTACCAAAAACCGCCTCTTTAAAGGTTATTTCGATATCGTAGCGGAGGTTCGGCCCCGGTTTGACCCTGCCGGAAGAACTGCTCCCACGGAAACGGCTGCTGCCGCCGCCAAAAAAGGTGTCGAAAATACCGGAAAAATCCCCAAAAATGTCCTCAAACCCATGAAAGGAAGAAAAGTCCTGGGAACCGGCCATCCCTTCGACGCCGGCGAATCCAAACTGGTCGTAGGCGGCCTTTTTTTGATCATCCGAGAGAATTTCATAGGCTTCGGTGGCTTCCTTGAATTTCTCCTCCGCTTCCTTGTTCCCCGGATTTTTATCCGGATGATATTGAATGGCGAGTTTCCGGTATGCCTTTTTTATATCATCCTTGGACGCGTTTTTTTGTAAGCCCAGCACTTCATAATAATCACGTTTGGCCACATCAACACCCTTTATTATGCATAGCGAGGAGTTAGGAGAGAGAAGGGAGGAGATAGAAGCTAGGAGTGAAGAGGAAAAAGAACCTTCCGATCCTCTCTCCTCACTTTTAACTCCCCGCTCCTCTCTTTATATCTCCTCTCTTCTAACTCCTCACTCCTCTCTTTATTACTTGTCGTCCACTACCTCGTAATCCGCGTCTTCGGCGCTTTTGGTATTGCCGCCGTTTTCCTGGGGATTCCCCGGACCGGGACCGGCTTCGCTTCCGGGACCCTGGGGCTGAGCGCCGGTTTGTTTGTATACCTCTTCGGCGATCTTATAGGAAACCTGCTTGAGGGCTTCGGTTTTATCCTTAATAGCCTGGAGGTCCCCGCCTTCCAGGGCCCGGCGGAGGTCGGCAATGGCTTCTTCGGCCTTGGATTTATCCGCGGGATTTACCTTGTCCCCCAGGTCCTTGATGTTCTTCTCGGTGCTGTAAAGCATGGAATCCGCTTCGTTCCTGACCTCCGCCTTTTCCCGTTCCCGTTTGTCCTCTTCGGCGTGGAGTTCCGCCTCCTTGACCATCCGCTCTATATCGGTATCCGAAAGCCCCGAGGAGCTTTCGATACGGATCTTCTGCTCCTTGCCGGTGCCCAGGTCCTTGGCGGATACGTGGACAATACCGTTGGCGTCAATGTCAAAGGTAACCTCTATCTGGGGAATACCCCGGGGCGCCGGCGGGATTCCTACCAGGTCGAAACGCCCGAGGACCCGGTTTTGGCTGGCCATTTCCCGTTCCCCCTGGAGGACCTGGATGGAAACCGCGGTTTGTCCGTCCGCGGCGGTGGAGAAGATCTGGCTCTTCCGGGTGGGGATGGTGGTATTCCGGGGAATAAGTTTGGTCATCACCCCCCCCAAGGTCTCGATCCCCAGGGAGAGGGGGGTTACGTCCAGGAGGAGGACGTCCTTGACATCCCCGCCCAGGATACCCCCCTGAATGGCCGCGCCGATGGCCACCGCCTCGTCGGGGTTAACTCCCTTGTTCGGCTCCTTCCGGAAAAGGTCCTTGACGATCTGCTGAACCGCGGGAATCCGGGTGGACCCCCCCACCAGGATCACCTCGTCGATCTGGTCCGCGTTAAGCTGGGCATCGGCCAGGGCCTTTTTGCAGGGCTCCTTGGACCGTTCCAAGAGGTCCTGAACCATCTGCTCAAATTTCGCCCGGCTCAAGGATTTCTGAAGATGTTTGGGGCCGCTCTGATCCGCGGTGATAAAGGGGAGGTTGATCTCCGTGGTCTGCATGGCGGACAACTCGATCTTGGCCTTTTCCGAGGCTTCCCGGAGCCGCTGCAGGGCCATCCGGTCCTGACCGAGGTCTATCCCCGTATCCTTCTTGAATTCCGTGATAAGCCATTCCATGATCCGGCGGTCAAAGTCATCGCCCCCCAGGTGGGTGTCGCCGTTGGTGGATTTGACCTCAAAGACCCCTTCCCCCAGTTCCAGGATAGAAATATCGAAGGTACCCCCGCCCAGGTCATAGACGGCGATGGTTTTTTCTTTCTTCTGATCCTTGTTGAACCCAAAGGCCAGGGAGGCCGCGGTGGGCTCGTTGATGATCCGTTTAACCTCAAGCCCCGCGATCTTTCCCGCGTCCTTGGTGGCCTGGCGCTGGGCGTCGTTGAAATAGGCCGGTACGGTGATCACCGCTTCGGTAACCGCTTCGCCCAGATAGTCCTCGGCGGTTTTTTTCATCTTCTGCAAGACAAAGGCGGATATTTCCTGGGGAGAGTACAACTTCCCGTCAATATTCACCCGGACATCGTCCCCCTGCTCCACTATGTTATAGGGAACCAGCTTGGTTTCTCCGGGGACCTCCGAATAACGGCGGCCCATAAATCTTTTAATAGAATAGATGGTATTTTCGGGGTTGGTGATCATCTGATTCTTGGCCGGCTGACCCACAACCCGTTCCCCCTTACTGGTGAAACCAATAATAGAGGGAGTAGTACGGCCCCCTTCGGAATTTTGAATAACAATAGGTTCGCCGCCCTCAAGAACGGCTACACATGAATTAGTAGTTCCCAGATCAATTCCGATTATCTTACCCATTTTTAAGCTCCTTTTTAGAAGATACTAAATCTCAGGCTTTTTTCCAAAATTCTCCATAAAAAATATATCCGCGGGGCTGGTGCCAAAACCACGGTTGAAACCGCCCCCAGGGAACAATTTATGTTTCTTTTGCATCTTCCGCTGCATTCTGGGGCTCCTCCGGCATCAGGACCTTCACCTTGGCGCTCCGCACCACCCGATCCTTCAGGATATACCCCTTAATAAAATCTTCCGCCACCTGGGGCTCGGAAATTTCAGCGGATTTCTCCATCATAATCGCCTCATGCCGGGTGGGATCAAAGGCCTCGCCCGCGGAATCAAAACGTTTAAGCCCCCATTTGTTTTCAAGCTGGGAAACCAGGCGTTTTTCAATCATGCCGATGCCTTCATAGAGGCTCGTAAACTCCGGTGAAGTTGACCCGGCGCCTTCAGCGGATTTTATGGCCCGTTCAAAATCATCAATTATGGGGATAAGGTCCAGGAGCAGGGTTTGATTCGCAAAATCAATGGCCTCTTGTTTTTCCCGGTTCATCCGTTTGCGGAAATTTTCAAATTCCGCGGCCTTTCTGAGGTATTGATCGTTGGCTTCCGCCAGCCTGGTTTCCAGGTCCTGCATCCGCGCCGCGGGATCAAGCTTTTCGATCCCCTCACCGGCCTCGCCGCCCGCTTCAGCCGTCTCCGCCGATGCGGTTTCAGGGTCCGGTTTTTCGGTATCCCCCGGGGTTACGATTTCCCCCTGTTTGGGTTCATCCTCATGAGAAGTATGCTTTGACATGAAAACGTCCTACACTTTTTTTTAGCAGCCCCAAACATCGGGACTTATTTCATCCAGGGATCTACCCTTCTATTAGATGAAGTTTTGAAACTGGCTCAATGATTAAAACATACCTATCTTGCGCATAAAGGTCAAGAAAATTCAACCCGGATAAAAAAATTTTGAAAAAAATAAAAAAAATTATTGACAAACCGAATTTTCGGTCTTAAACTAGTTAGTAATTGGTAAGATAAGTTTGCCAATTTTAATCGAAAGTGAAGAGCCCGTTAGTGGTTGAGGAGGATCTATGGAATTGCTGTCCGGCGGCCCCACGCCAAAGGATGACCCCTTATGTCGGAAATACCGGGAAAAACTTGAGAAAGGTGACATACATACCGCGGACTTGCGGGACGGTTTTGCTTTTTTTGCCCAAATTTGTAACGATACCGATGGAATCCGCTATGAAATGCGGGATTTGGCCCTGAATTTTCAGTTCAATATGGAGGATGAGGTCTACACCGTAACCTTTTCGGGGGGGGCCTGCGCCAGTTACCGGGGAGCCTCTGAAACGCCCACGGTTATTTTCAATATGAGTAAAAACACCGTGGTGGAAATCCTCAAGGGAAACATCTATTCCCTGGTGGCCCAGATGGGGGGGTATATCAAATATACCGGTCCCAAGCCCCAGGCCCAAATATTCCAACGCATTTTTGAACTTTTCCTGGATCAGTTCCTGAAACGGGATGTGGCGGACCTGAAAAAGGCCGCCGCCGGGGCGCCCGCCGGGGTGGTCAAGTTCGGCGTCATAGGCGGGGGTGGGGCCTTTTTCTTCCACTCCAACGGGGACCGGGGATCGGACATCATCGCCTATACGGCCATCTATGACCGCAACTACGAAAACGCCAAGAAGATGGCCCTGACCTACAAGGACGGGGTGATGATCCCCTACGATAATCTGGACGACATGCTGGCTTCCGATATTGACGCGGTTTTGGTACTGGTACCCCATGTGTACCATGTGGAAATGGTCTGCAAGGCCGCCGCCGCGGGGAAACACGTCCTCTGCGAAAAGCCCATGGGTACCACGCTGGAAGGCTGCCGGCAGATGATCGCGGCCTGTAAGCAGGCGGGGGTCAAGTTCATGATCGCCGAAAACCACCGCTTCCTTCCCGCCCATGTGTATATGCACGACATCGTCAAACAGGGCCTTATCGGGGATGTGCTGATGGTCCGGGCCTACGAAGGGGTGGACGAAATCGACGGCCTTTCCCGGAGCGGCTTTTGGAAGGGGGACCCCATTAAGGCCGGCGGGGGCGCCCTGATGGATATGGCGGCCCACAAGTTTGTCACCATCGAATATGTCATCGGGGCAAAGGCAACGGAAGTTAGCGCCTGCCTGGCGAAGCAGGCGATCAACCTGCCGGAAAAGGCCGAAGACAACGCGGTGGCCATAGCCCGGTACGAAAACGGCGCCGTGGCGGATGTGATGGTGAGTTTTACCCAGCAGACGACCCCCTACAACAGCATGGAGGTCTTCGGCACCAAGGGGAGCATCTTTGAAAATCACGCCTGGGAAAAGCCGGTGCGCTTCTGTTCCTACGATGAACGGATGGGGGAAAACCAGCAGAAGTGGATAGAGCCCGAGGTGGAACACGCCGCCTTTCCGGAGTACTACACCATCTCGGTGCGGGAAACGGACCGGCATTTTGCCCAGTGTATTCTGGAAAACCGGGACCCCGAATTTACCCCCCAGCAATCCATGAACGCCATCACCGCCATATTGGCGGGTTACCTTTCCCATATCGAAGGGCGGCCGGTAACGACCGATGAAATTGAAAAAATGGCGGACACGGAGCAAACCGTTGAAATTCTTGAACGGCTTGCCCCGTCTATCCCGATTAATAAAAATCTGCCGGAGGTACAAAACGTGAAACCCATAGGGTACAACAGCAAAAAAGCCGCCGAGGTTATGGCGCACTATGACCTTGATTTACTCATCGCCGCATCGCCGGTGAATGTGTATTACCTTTCGGGGATGCCGGTGCTGCACTGCTCCGCCAATCCCATCCTTTTGGCGCTGAACAATCAGTACCCCAACCTGGCCCTGATACGCCGGGAGGGGGAAGGTACGGTGATCCACTGGAATGTCTTTAAAAGCGTGGAGCGGTTCAGCTGGTTTCACGACCTGGTGGGGATTGAAAGCCAGGCCGATGTGGGCCGGGCCATCCATTCCAAGATCCGCGCCTGGGGGCTGGCGGGTAAACGGGTGGGTCTTGAGTCCACGGCGCCCAAATTCCTCATCGATGCCCTGACCGGGGCAGGGGCCATGACCGTGGTTGCCGCGGACCTGGCCTTTCTGGATCTCCGCCTGGTAAAGACCCCGCTGGAAATCGAATATCTGCAGAAAGCCGCGGACATCACCGAGGCGGCTTTAAAGGATACCATCGCCGCGGTACGGGAAGGGGTGACGGACCGGGAACTCCTCAAAATCGGCCGGGATGCCCTGCTGAAACACGGCGCCGACGATTGGGACCATCTGACCATGACCATCGGCGACTCGGACCCCGAAGCCCCCGGCACGGGCAGGGCGGTGAAGAAAGGCGAGATTGTGCGCCTGGACTTCGGCGGGGTCTACCAGGGCTATGTGGCGGACATCAACCAGGAAGTGGTGGTCGGCGATGCCCCCCCCGAGGCGGACAAGCTGATCCAGGGACTCCTCGACTTTCAGCATTACTTTGAGGAGCGGATCAAACCCGGGGTGAACATGACGGCCCTGAGCAATGAAGCCCTGGCCTGGTATAAAAAGACGGTTCCCAATGGGATTGCCTTTTCCATCGGCCATTCCATCGGGCTCCAGTGCGAGGATCAGCATATTTTCGGCGCTTTCGGTCAGCTTGACCGGCCCTTTGAGGAAAACATGGTCTTTGAAATTGAGGCCTGGGAGCCCTATAAGGGCGCCCTGATCGGGGTGGAGGACTGTTATGTGGTTACCAAAGAGGGCTGCCGCAAGATGACCACCATGCCCAAAACCATTATACGGGTTTAAAACAGCCGGCCGCTGCCGGTAGTAACATACGAAAAACAGGAAAACGAAGGAGTATTGGAATGAGTGAAAAGAAAAAGAAACCCTTGGTCATCGTGGCCACGCCGAATATCTGTTGGCTGAATCCCCAGGTGGAATATCCCAAAAAGGCCCCGGAGATTATCGTGGAAGCGGTCAAGTGCCGGGAAGCCGGAGCCGCGGTACTGCATACCCATGCGGAAGGCCAGTGGTCGGAGGTGATCAACGGCGTGCGGGCCAAATGCGACATCATCGTTCAGAGCGGTATGTCCAGCATACCCCTCCAGGAACGGATTGAACTTTTTGAACAGAAGTCCGACATGGTATCGATTATCTCGAACCATCACGCGGAGGCCTTTGCCGAGGTGAACTGCGATATGCTGCATCCCCTGGCGGAACTGGAGGAGTACTGCGTTGCCTGCCGCAAATACGGCGTCAAACCCGAATGGGAGATCTGGCACCCCGGTTCCATCTGGAACCTGAATCAGCTCATCAAAAAAGGTCTTTTGGATCCCCCTTATATCACCACCTTCTTTCTGGGCTGGCCCGGCGGAACCTGGTCGCCCCCCACGGTGCACGAGTACCTTTACCGCAAGAGCCTTATGCCGGCAAACTGCGTGATCACCGTCAGCATCATGTGCAAGGAACAGATGGACATCCTGGTGGCGGCCATTACCCACGGCGACAACGTGCGGGTGGGCACCGAGGACTGGCCCTATCTGCAGAACGGCAAGATCGCAGCCACCCATGAACTGGTTAAGGAAATTGCGGATATCTCCCGGTCCCTGGGACGGGAAGTGGCCACCCCGGCCCAGGCCCGGAAACTGACCGGGTTAAAATAGCGGTTAAAACAAAACAGGAGAAATCTATGACGGACAAAAAAGTGGCGATTGTTACCGGCGCATCGGTGGGCATAGGCCGGGCAGCGGCGATAAAATTTGCCCAAGAAGGCTACCAGGTGGCGATTATTGCCCGGGGCAAGGGTATCCATGATGTGGGAGAGGAGATCCGCAAACTGGGGGCCGAGTGTATTGATTTTCAGGGCGATGTCGGATCGGAAGAGGACGTAAAAACCATGGTCGCCCAGGTGGAAGCGAAGTGGGGGCGGGTGGATGTACTGAACTGCAACGCCGGCATTGTGATAGTGAAACCCCTGGAAGACACCACCTGGGAAGATTTTGTCAAGGTAACCCATATCAACATAGGGGGACACTTCCTCTTTACCAAATACGTGATGCCGATCATGAAACGGCAGAAACGGGGCGCCATCGTGAACATGGGTTCGGTTTCCGGCCATGTGGGACAGACTGAACACGCCATCTACGGTTCTACCAAGGGCGCCATTATCGCCTTTACCCGGGCCGTGGCCTGGGAGCTGGCGAAGTACAATATCCGCGTCAATTCCATCAGCCCCGGCTCGGTGGATACGCCGATGCTGCGCAGTGACATTCAGCTTGAGTCCACCCGGACCGGTATGCCCTTTGATGAGGTAAAGAAACTGCGGGAACACGAGCAGGCCTTTGACCGCTGGGCGGAACCGGAGGAAATCGCCGAAGCGATTTACTTCCTGGCCAGCGATGCCGCTTCGTTTATCACCGGGACGGATCTCCTGGTGGACTGCGGGTGGGTTTCCAAGTGAGTGAGGCGGCCAGCCAATATACCTTCAATAATCTCAAACGATCCAGCACCGTCGAGCGTATCGTTGAAAATCTCATAACCCTGGTCAGGGAACGCAGTCTGAACATAGGGGACAAACTGCCCCCGGAACGGCAGCTCTGCGAGATGATCGGGGTTTCCCGGCCCAGTCTGCGGGAAGCCCTTAAGGCCCTGCAGGTGATGAACATCATTGATATACGTCAGGGCGCGGGAGCCTACATCAAAAGCCTTGAGCCTGAGGATGTGGTAGAGCATCTGGACATCGTGTTTCACCTTGATTCAAGCCTTTACCATGATCTTTACGAAGCCCGACGGGTTATTGAGGCAAGTATCGCCGCCATGGCGGCGGAAAAGATAAACGATGATGAACTTGAATTTATTGAAGAGAATATTCGGCAGGCCGCCGGGGATATTGATAATGAACAGGCCTTTGCTGAGCGGGATTTGGAACTTCACCACGTGATAATGAAGGCCGCGGGCAACCGGGTTATCCCGGTGTTTATGCAGTCCATCAACAAACTTGCGTTGTTGATCCGTCAAAAAACCAATGCGATGCCCAATATCCGTAAAAATACCATAAAGGATCATAGGGCGATCCTCATGGCGCTGAAAAACCATGACCCGCAGGAAAGCGCGGCGGCGATGGAGCGTCATATACGCAATGTGGAACGAGCATTTTTTTATGAAAACAGGGAGGTTGAACAATGAGCGTATATTTTGTTACCGGCGCCAGCGGTTGTATAGGCGGTTGGGTGGTAAAAAACCTGATAGAAGCGGGTCACCGGGTGTATGTCCTGGCGCCGCACCCGGAAAAGCTTGAAAAACTCAAACTTATCATGAAACAGCCGGACATAGCAAAGATCATCCCCATCCCCGGGGATATTACCAATCCGGATCTGCTCCGGGCTGCGGTGTCCCTCTGCGGGGCGGAGAAGATCATCCACCTGGCGGCGCTGCAGATGCCCTTCTGTAAGGCGAACCCCTCCATGGGAGCCCGGGTAAACGTGGAAGGAACGATAAATATTTTCGAGGCGGCCCGGGCGGCGGGGATCAAAAAGGTGGTCTACTCCAGCAGTACCGCGGTCTATGGGAATATTGCCGATTATCCCGGAGGGGAATTCGGCCACGATTCACCCCTCATCCCCCGGTCTTTTTACGGCGTCTACAAACAGGACAACGAATGGGCCGCCCGGGTGTATTTTGAGGAGGCGGGGATCTCCAGCATCGCCATACGGCCCTTTGTGGTCTACGGCCCCTTACGGGATCAGGGCATGACCTCCACCCCCACGTCGGCCATCAAGGCGGCGGTCCGGGGAGAGGCCTACGAAATTTCCTACGGCGGCACCGCGGAGTTCCAGTTTGCCGACGATACCGCCAGGGCGTTCATTGCCGCGGCGGAAACGGACTATACCGGCGCCGTGGTCTACAACCTGGGGGGCGGCACGGTCAGTATGGAACAGATCGTCGCCGCCATAGAAAAAGCGGCGCCCAAGGCCAAGGGGCTCATCACCTTTAAAAACACCCCCCTGCCCTTCCCCCGGCACCGCGATACGGGGGAGCTGGCCAAGCTGGTGGGACCCGTATGTCAAACCCCCCTCGAAGAGGGGATCCGCATAAGCGCGGAGTATTTCAGAACGGCGCTTGCCTGAAGACATTCGCCGCCCGAGGGGGCGGCGGGGTTTTCGGGCAGGAAAAATATAAACCGTTCCGGCCGTAGTGAACGGAAAATTTATTTAGGAGGAGAGGAATGAAAAACATTACTCGCAAATTTCTAATGGTGCTTTTGGTGCTGAGTCTTGCCGCCATGGCGGTACAGGCCAGCGGTCAAAAATCTGGCGGCAGCAGCGATCAGCTCGTAATCGGCGTCTGCCTGCAGGGTAACCAGAGCGGCTTTGTCCAGTATATGGCAACCGGAATATTTGAGTACCAGAAGAAATCGGCTCCGGATGTCAAATTGGAAGTGGTATATGCCGATGACGATCCCGCCAAACAGCAAAGCCAGGTTGAACAGTTTGTTGCGCAGGGGGTAAAGGCCATTATTCTGAATCCGGTTGACAAGGTGCAGAGTGCGGCAGCAGTGGACTTTGCCGCAAAGGCCGGCGTACCGGTAATCACCATGAATACTACTTCAGACAGTAAAAATGTTACTGCCCATGTTGGTTCGGACGATGTGGAAGCGGGTACCCTGCAGCTTGAACGGCTGTTGAAGGCAGCCAAAGACAAAGGCATAAATAGTCCCCGGGTCGCTTACATCAACGCAGTGCTTGGTCATTCTGCTCAGGTTTACCGCGAGCAGGCCTACAAACAAGTTTTGGCAAAGCATCCTGAAGCAAAATTGATAGTACAGAATACCGCCGACTGGTCCGGAGAAAAGGCCCTGCAGCTTACCGAAAACTGGATTCAAACCTATCCCAACGGCATTGATATCATCGCTACCCAGGCCGACTGCTTAATTGTTGGTACTATTACTGCGGTGGAAAATGCGGGTCTTGGCGGTAAAGTGCTTCTTGGCGGCATGGACTGTGATATGCCGGTCATGGAAAAAATCAAGGCGGGAATCGTGGATAATTCAATCTGGCAGGATGGTCTTGGCCAGGGCGAATGGGCCTTGCGGCTTGCTATTGACGCTGCGCAGGGCAAGAAGATTTCCGATCACATTATTCCGTATGAAGTCTGTACAAAGGATAATGTGGATGCCTATATCAAGCAGGCTGAAGCCCGCAATGCGCTTTCCGCAAAGTATTTCTAATTTGTAATGGTTATCCGGGGGAAGCGATTCCCCCGGATAATTCCACCTGCATATTTTAAAAACACGGATTGGAGGAGCGCCAGTGGAAAAAGAAATTATCCTGGAAATGAAAAATATTTCCAAACGGTTCGGCGGGGTACACGCCCTGGACAACGTGAGCTTGACTTTGCGGCGCGGCGAAGTGCATGCCCTGGTCGGGGAAAACGGCGCCGGTAAATCCACGCTGATGAAGATCCTTATCGGTCTCTATACAAGCGACAGCGGGGAAATCATCCTGAACGGCAAACCAATACATTTTAGATCCGTCAGGGACGCCCAGAATGCGGGCATCAGTATGATTTTTCAGGAATTCAACCAGGTCAAGGTACTGTCGGTGATGGAGAATATCTACCTCGGCAGGGAGCCAAAAACGAAAGCCGGATCAGTGGATTTCAAAAAAATGTACGATGATTCCCTTGCCCTGCTTAAAGAGCTGGGGGTGAACCTGAACCCAAAAACGAAAATACGGGATCTGACGGTGGCCAAGCATCAACTGGTGGAAATCGTCAAGGCCATATCCTTAAACGCCGAGATCATCATCATGGATGAACCGACTTCGGCGCTGAGTAGAAACGAGATTGAATACCTCCTTTCCACGGTAAAGACCCTTCAGAAGCAGGGAAAGTGCATTGTGTTTATTTCCCACAAAATGGAAGAGATCTACAATATCTGCGAAACCGTGACGGTGCTGCGGGACGGAAAATTCATCCATTCGGGGAAGGTGTCGGAGGTGTCGGAAAAGGATCTGATCCGGATGATGGTGGACCGGGAGGTGAACGAGCTTTTCCCGAAACAGGAAAGCGCCATCGGCGAGGTGGTACTCCAAGTAAAGGGCCTCTCCGTGGAAGGTGAATTTGATGATGTCAATTTCTCCTTACGAAAAGGAGAGATCCTGGGGATTGCCGGCCTTATGGGTGCGGGCCGTACCGAATTAATGGAGGCCATCGTGGGGGCCCGCAGGCCAAGTAAAGGAGAAATTTACTTTAAAGGTGAAAGGATAATAAACCATATTCCCGGCGACGCGATCAAGCGGGGCATAGCCATGGTCCCCGAGGACCGCAAAAAAAACGGCGTGTTTTTAAAACTTTCCATCAAAGATAATGTGCTTATGTCCGCCCTGAAAAAGTGTATGCGGGGACCGGGCCTGAAAAAGAACCTGGAGATGCGCTATTTTAACGAATACGCGGACAAACTGGAGATCAAACATTCCGACCCGTCCCAGGCATGCAAAAACCTGTCCGGCGGAAATCAGCAAAAGGTAGCGGTTTCCCGGGTACTCAACGCCGATCCGGAGATCATCATTCTGGACGAACCCACCCGGGGGATTGATGTGAAGACAAAATCGGAGATACACCGGCTTATGTCTACCCTGGCGAGTACCGGAAAGGCAGTGTTGATGGTATCCTCCGAACTCCCGGAGATATTGGGGATGAGTGACCGGGTGCTGGTACTCCACGAGGGGATCCAGACCGGTATTTTGGACCGTAAAGAAGCGACCGCCGATAAAATCATGGAGCTGGCCGTAAAAACTGTAAAAATGGGGGCGTAACATGGCCAATACACAAGCAAAGACCGTAGCCGGGAGGCTCAGATCTTTTAATTATGGACAATTTCTCAGGGATCACGGGATTTTGATAGGGTTCTTTTTCATCGTGGTGCTTCTTTCAATAGCCAGGCCGAACTTCATGCGGGCGACAAACCTTATCAATGTACTTAGACAGGTGTCCTGTATCGGTATCGCTACCATTGGTATTGGGTTTCTCATTATCATGAACTGTATCGATCTGGGGCTCGGTTCCACCCTTGCCCTGACCGGAATTATGGCCGGACTTGCGGTTTCTACCGGCGCCAATGGCTGGGGGCTTCCTGCTATTGTCGGGTTTATTGTCGGTATTGCGACGGCATCGATAGTTGCCCTTTTTGCCGGTACTATCATCGCCAAGGCCCGAATTCCTGCCTTTATTGTTACCATGGGTACCATGTCCATAGGACGGGGGCTTGCCCTGATCTTTGCGCACGGTATGCCTGTAGCAAATTTTCCGGATAGTTTTAACTATTTTGGGACCGAATCCCTGGGGCCCATTCCCTGGCCGGTAATCATCTATATTATCGTAATCCTCATTGCCTGGTATATCCTGAACAAACGTCCCCTGGGCCGTTATGTTTATGCCATTGGCAGCAATGAGGAAGCCGCCCGGGCTGCGGGGATCAATGTGGATGCGGTTAAGATAAAGGCTTATCTGATCCAGGGAATATTGGTGGGTCTTGCGGGTACCCTTTTTGCCGGCCGTATAAAATCTGCGGCTCCGGCCTTTGCCAGCGGGTATGAGCTGGATGCCATCGCCGGTTGTATCATCGGCGGGGTAAGTTTTTCCGGCGGGATAGGAACCATCAGCGACATGGTCATCGGCGCCCTGCTTTTGGGGGTCATCAACAACGGCATGGACCTCCTGGGGGTCGAGGCGTTTTACAAACAGGTGGTCAAGGGCAGTATTATCATCATCGCGGTATTGATAGACCGCAAGCGCACGGGCCGGGGCTAAACTGGTTCTTAACCGGGGTAAATAACCACGAACACCACGAACGAAGAGGAAGAGACGGGAAGAGAATTCGACCACAAAGGCGAAGAAGGCGAGGAAGGGAATACGGGAAGAAAGGATAATTAAGAGAGGAGTTAGGAGAGAGAAGTGAGGAAGACTGGCTTTTCACTCCTAACTCCTCCCTCCTCCCTTTTTCGCCTTCGTGGTTAAATTCTATTAGTTCTTATTTGCCAATTTTTAGACGTTACAGCTTACCAGAGGTTTTCGTGAAAAAACAAAAACACACCCACCGGCTTAAAGCCGGCGTTATGGAGGTGTGTTTTTTTGGGGGGTAATCCCCCTTTTTAGGTCCGGGGGGTTACAGTCCCAGACCGAAAGATAATTTTATGCCGTTGGTCCGCAGGGCAACCCAATCTCCCCGGATGGGAACGTCTTTGGGATCAATGTAAAAATAGAAATAATAGGCCAGGTCCGGATCCGTGGGATCGTATACCCGGACTTCGCCGGTAGAACCGTCCATCCAGATTTTTACGGGAACCGGCCGGGAGAGATTCTCGTTGGTAAGCAGATAGATGAATTCGTTCAGATCTATACTATCCGCCAGGGTCATGCTTGAATTCGTATTGCTCCGATATACCTGGGCGCTGAGTCCCCCGGGAATTCCAGAATTTCTGATGGGGTTTTCATCATAGTTGAGCCATAGAAGATAGGATTTTCCCACTCCCCAGGAAGCGGCATTATAAGCGGAATCGGCGAAAAGGTGTATTCCAAAGCCGCCATGGCCGTCTTCGGCGCCCGATTCATAGCGGGCATTGAATTCATAGATCATGGGACCCGACTGGGGCACCCGGAAATTTACCTTAGCCAGAGGGGCTCGGGCATCGTTTTGATATAACCGGGTTCCGACAAAACTCCAACTGCCCGAAGCAAACCGGTATTCCGGTAATTGCACCTGACCAAATACTGATACCGCAATACCAATAATTAAGAGAAAAAACACAAGACGTTTCATACATCCACTCCTTTTAAGAAATATACCCCCAAACCAGGGATAGTGTATCATTAGGGTACTTACTATTTTAACACAGTATTTAAAAAAATGTTACTTTATTTTTAAAATTTTTTGAATTTTTCGTTATTTTTTGCTTTGGCGGCCCCCTCGGGACCGGAAAAAATTGAAGATCGCTCCAATATACGCCACATGAAGCGTCTGTTTGATGGATAGATACGCTATATATGGGGTATATAGACTCATATTTTTACCGTTATCATGCCGCAAAAAGACCCGGCAACACCCGCATCCCACGCCCTGGATCACGGTATCAAGGGAATGCTTGGCGCTGGAGGAGCCCTTCTTACCCTGGGGGCATACAGGGTCCGTTGTAATTTACCGGGATTTTATATATAGTGAGATGTTCCCAAGATTTCAGTTTAAGGGAAGGTGGGCCGGTTTCAAAAGTCTCCGGGGGGTGAAACCGCTTTCAGTCTTTAACAAACGGAGTTTTTATGCCTAGTGAGTCATCCCTGCCCTATACAGACGCCGCGGACCGGTTGGGTACGGAGCCCGTCGGAAAGCTGCTGCTGCGTTTTTCCATCCCCGCAATAACCGGGATGCTGGTCAGCGCCCTCTACAATGTGGTGGACCGGATCTTTGTCGGCCGGGGGGTCAACGAGGTCGCCCTGGGCGGTTTATCCCTGATTTTGCCCCTGATGACTATATCTATGTCCTTTGCCATGCTTTTTGGCGTGGGGTCGGCCAATATGATCTCCATGCGCCTGGGGCAGGGGCGGCGGGCAGAGGCGGAAAATGCCCTGAACCACTGTTTTTGGCTTTTGGCGGGCATCGGGGCAGTGCTTATGACCGCGGGGCTTGTTTTTATTGAACCCACCCTCTCCCTGTTGGGATCCCAGGAGGGAAGCGGGGCCTTGGCCTATGCCCGCAATTATTACCGTATCATCCTCTACGGCCAGGTTTTTTTTCTGGTGGGCTTTGGTTTTTCCCATTGTACCCGGGCCCAGGGTTTTCCCTCCATCACCATGATCGGCATGATCATCGGTGCGGGGCTCAACATGATCCTGGACCCCATCTTTATCTTCATCTTTCATTGGGGCGTTGAGGGGGCGGCCTGGGCCACGATTATCTCCCAGTTTGCCTCTGCCCTGTGGATCCTGTCTTTTAACCTGGGAAAGCGGGCGGTGATCAAGCTCCGGTTCGCATCGTTTAGGCCCTCCGGAAAAATAATCATGTCGATCATGGCCTTTGGGTCGGCCCAGTTCTTATTGCAGTTTGTCATGTCCGCCGTACAGCTCTGTTACAACTACAGTATGAGTATCTACGGCGTCGCTGCCCTGGGGGTGGCCAACGGCGGGGACATCGCCCTTTCAGGGATGAATATTGTGGGGTCCATCTCCATGATGATCCTCATGCCCATATTCGGTATCAACCAGGGGGCCCAGCCTATTTTGGGGTACAACTACGGCGCCAAAAAGTTCAACCGGGTCATCCGGGCGTACCTGGGGGCTGTTTCCGCGGCCACCTTCATCTGTACCCTGGGCTTCATCCTGGTGCAGGGGTTTCCCCTCCTCCTGGTCCGGCTTTTCGCCCCCGAGGGGAGTCCCGCCCTGCTGACCCTTACCCCCTGGGCTATGCGGGTGGTGATGCTCATCCTCCCCCTGGTGGGTTTTCAGATCATCTCCACCAATGTGTATGTGGTTACCGGCCGTCCGAAAATTTCCATCCTCCTCTCCATGCTCAGGCAGTGCATTGTTCTTATCCCCTGTATGCTCCTTTTCGGCAGGCTCTGGGGGCTTTACGGGGTGATCTGCGCCGCGCCGGTGGCGGACGGCTTTTCCGTAATTCTTACCGCGGTGATGATCTTCTTTGAGCTTAAAAAACTCCGGGCCGCAAGCAGGCGTTCTTAGGTGATTATACTAAACAGTGATATGAGCAATTACATAAAGAGGAATCAACCACGAAGGCGAAGAAGGAAATAATGAATAATGAAGAGGGAAAAACGAAGAATGAGGAAGAACGGTCCGCTTTTCATTATTCACTCATGTTACGCAGTTACGCAGGAAGAATAGGATTAACCACGAACGACACGAACATCACGAACTTTTGCTTCGATATTCCGGAATATATACCTGAATTCTCTTCTTTGTTCGGGGGAAAGCAGGAAAGAACTATCGGTGAAACGCCCCTTTGTCTTTGTTTCTGTTCGTGTAGTTCGTGAGGTTTGTGGTTAAAATCTCTCCTTGGGACCCTTACGTAACATGAGTTATTCATTCTTAATTCCCTTCTTCGCTGTCGTGGTAAATTTCTTGTTTACACGGCAGCAGCCTGTGGGGCTTACCGGTGCTGTTCCCATTCGTTAATGAAACGCAGGGCGTATTGCTGGATACCGTCAAAATAGGTATCAATGAAGGCACAGAGTTCCCGGCCCAGGTATCGGTAGTGCCAACTTTCCCAGCGGTAGCCGGTGACAGCCTCATACCCGTCGGGGAAGGAGAGGGACCAGCCGAAGCGGCTTCCGTTAACCAGGAGCCAGCGGCCCGCCGGGGTTTCGGCAAAGGAGTCGGTGATGGACCCAAAGTCCACCACCGATCCGGTTTGATGCTGGCTGTAACCCGGCCGGGCGGATTCCCGATCCGCAGTTTCCTGCCCCAATTCCTGGACATTCCGTTGATAGATCCCTTCCTGATAGGCGTAGGACCGGTAGGTAGAGGACACGATCAGGGTTATCCCCTCGGCCCCGGCAGCGGCGGCCATCTCCTCCAGGGACTCCGCGGCGGCCTGCCGCAGGAGCAGGCCCGGCCTGCTTACCCGGTAGGAGCTTTCGGTCAGTTCTACCAGGTCTTCGGGCGCGTAATCCGGTGGGAGGGGATGTTTCTTATCTACCAGGATGCGGAGGTAGGGATCCCCCTCCAGGATCATCAAAAGGTCCAAAATAAAGGTGGGCCCCTCCACCGCAGCCGCTAAAATCCGTCGGGCCAGTTCCGGGGGGATTTCCGCTTTTTCCAGCATATTTTGGATCTGATCATTCAAAACGACTTCCGTATCCATCGCGGCCTTCTGGACCGGCTCCGGGTTTTCTTCCCTCCGGGGCTCCGCCTTAAAACAGGAGGGGAACAAAAGAACCATCATAATCACGCTTAAAAAATGGGAGGCATAGGCTTTCTTTCGTATCATATAGCAACTATGGTAAAAAAATCATAAAATATCCAGTAGATCGATCCGTTCCTCAGGATAAGCTCCAAAAATTTGTCCTGGGGTACGTTGAGCAGGGGAAGAAGGGGTCCTCTAAAAAGAAAGATTATGAGGGGGAAGGTATGGGATCCAAGGACATGAGCCAGGGGCAAAGCGCGGGTTTTTTTGAGGCAGCGGGTGGGCTAAGGCCCGGAATGAAGGGCGCCAGGGAGGAGCGGGTTACGGAGGCCATGCTTGCGCGGGCCTATGGCAGCGGCGGGTTGCCGGTGTATGCGACCCCGGCCATGGCGGCCCTGATGGAGGGAGCCGCGGTGGATGCCGTGGATAAGATGCTCCCCGAGGGCTGGTCCACGGTGGGGACGGAGTTGGCGATACGGCACCTGGCGCCGACTCCGCCGGGGATGCTGGTCCGGGCCTCCGCGGAGCTGGCTGCGATTGATGGCCGGCAGCTGGAATTCCGGGTGGAAGCCGAAGATGGCCGTGAAAAAATCGGCGAAGGAACCCATCGGCGTTTCATCATCAACAATAAAAAATTTACCGAAAAAGCGGAAAAAAAGAAGGGGTAATTAAAGCAGCCTCCGGGACAAACCCATATATAGGGTGTCAGTTTCAAATCCCATGGAGGAAGTATGAAGGGCTCCTGTTTTTTTCTTTTGGTTTTGGCCGCGGGCTTTATGTGGGGCTGCGCCGGCCTGCGTTCCGGGCCCGGTGACACCGGGGGCTTCTATGAGGGATTCGGGGAAGGTTACCGGGGACCGATACACCTGCGGGTACAGATAGGCCCCGGGGGAGATATCCGGGGAATAGAGATCCTGGAACACGGGGAAGATCCCCTGGTGGGAGGGTATGCCCTGGAAGAACTCCTGGAGGTGGTGCTTTCCTCGGGGTCCACCGATGTGGACGCGATCTCCGGGGCCACCGAATCAAGCGCCGGTTTTCTTGAGGCGGTAGAAGACGCGGTGGGGAGCGGGGGATGAGGCATTCGACCGCAAGGTAGACCGCTGCGCGGTCAATTATTCGCTTGTCTTTGTGTTTACCGGATGGGGTAAGGTCCCGTTTGCTTGAGGCCGGGAATCGTTCGCAGCTTGTAACCTAAATTACTTTTTGGGCACGCCCCGGGGTTAAAGTTTCATTGCCTGTTGGTACAGCTCAAGATAGCGTTGGGAAGGTTTGTCCCAGCCGCAATCGCAGCGCATGGCCCGGTGGACGAGGGCGCTCCATGCATTCTTGTCCTGCCATGCGTCCCGGGCGCGGAAACAGGCGTCCCGCAGTTCATCGGCACTGTAGGAAACAAAGCTAAAACCGTTACCGTCCTTCCCTTCGGTAATAGTATCCCTGAGGCCGCCGGTTTGGCGCACAATGGGTATTGATCCGTAACGCAGGGCAATCATCTGCGCAAGGCCGCAGGGTTCGAATTTGCTGGGCATGAGGAACAGGTCGCTCCCTGAGTATACCTGCCGGGCAAGCTCCGGCAGAAAACCGAAACGGACGGCGCATTGACCGTTCCACCGGGCGGCCAGCTCGCCGAAGAAACGTTCATAGACGCCGCCGCCGTAACCGATGAGCGCCAACTGCATCCCTCCGCCGAGAATCTCGTCCGCCCCATGGATTAAGAGATCGAGTCCCTTGTGGCTTTCAAAACGGATCACCATGCCGATAAGGGGAGCTTCATGCTTCGTGAGGCCGAAGAGATTCCGCAGTCCTTCCTTGCAGAAGGGTTTTCCCGTTTCAAAGCTGTCGGCGTCATACTGGGCGGCAATGTAGGCGTCAGTGGCTGGGTTATATTCATCCTGGTCAATGCCGCTGAGGATGCCCCGGAGCTTATGTTTCTGGAGGCGCAAAAAAGAGTCCAGGCCGCAGCCGTACCAGGGGTCTAGAATTTCCTCCACATAGGCGGGGGATACGGTGCTGACCAGGTCCGCGCTTTCTATGGCCCCTTTCATATAATTTACAATACCATCGTATTCTACCAGATGAAAATTTTCGCGCCCTATGCCCAGGGTCCCCTCCAGTATCTCGGGGCCGTATTTTCCCTGATACTGGATATCATGGATAGTGAAAATGGTCTTGATAGGGGCGTATTTTTCAATGTGCCGGTAATAGAGCTTAAGATATACCGGGATCAACGCAGTCTGCCAGTCATTACAATGGATGATATGGGGGCTATGGTCAAGGCGGGCGACGGTTTCCAGAACGGCCCGGGAAAAAAAACTGAACCGTTCACCGTCATCGTAGAATCCGTAAAATCCCTGACGCTTAAAATAATACTCGTTATCCAGAAAATAGTAGGTAACCCCCTGCCGGACCAGTTCAAAAAGGCCGCAGTATTGGTTGCGCCAGCTCACCGGAACGTTGAAATTGGTAATGTACCGTAATTGTCCCCGCCATTCTTCCCGCATATCACCGTAGAGGGGCAGGATAACCCGGACATCGGTCCCCTGCCGCCGCATCGCCACAGCAAGGCTTCCGATCATATCCCCGAGCTTACCGGAAGTAAAAAAGGGATACGCTTCGCTGGAGGCAAATAAAATGTTCATATTTTTTCCTTATTTTGATCTGTGCCATCTGCCACGGGTATTATTTAAAACGCCCGACAGCGGCAAGGAATACATTTTTAAGATCCGGATCGAATTGGGTCCCGCATCCGTCGCTGATTATCTTTACCGCCTGTTCGGGGGGAAAGGCTTTTTTATAGGGCCGGTCTGAAATCAATGCGTCATATACATCCACAAAGGCCATGAGCCGTCCCTGGAGGGGAATATTGGAACCCGCCATCCCCCGGGGGTAGCCCGTACCGTCCCATTTTTCATGGTGGGTGCCGGCCATGATCTTGGCGTGGGTCAGGAATATGCTTTCCCGGGCATTTTGCTGTATTTTTTCAATAACCGTCTCGCCAAAGACGGTATGTTTTTTCATCTCCTCAAATTCTTCCCTGGTCAGGGGACCTGGCTTGAGGAGTATACTGTCTTTGATGGCTATCTTGCCCACATCGTGGAGTTTGGAGGACTGGAGGAATAAATTGATGTCCCAGGTATCCAGTATATCCTTGTATATTCCCCGGGCCCCCATCTCCTCCACCAGAATACGCAGAAACCGTTCCGTCCTTT
Organism: Treponema sp. TIM-1; assembly: GCF_046533115.1. Classification (NCBI taxonomy): domain Bacteria; kingdom Pseudomonadati; phylum Spirochaetota; class Spirochaetia; order Treponematales; family Treponemataceae; genus Treponema; species Treponema sp. TIM-1. Next base: position 14,823 of record NZ_JAJQRC010000031.1, on the reverse strand, counting down.
CCACATGGCCTCCGGTTACGTCGTCCCGGCATTCCACCAGGTTTGCCATGGTAATCATCACGGCGTTTTGCAGTTCAAGAACTTCCCCGGTTTTCTCGTCCACCAGATGCTGGAGGTTTTCGTTCAGATTTTTCAGTTCCGCCTTTTGGGACTCCAGGAGCAGATGCACTTCCACCCGCTTTAAAAGAAGCTGGGGGGAGAAGGGCTTGGAGATATAATCAATCGCCCCCAGACTAAAGCCCTCCAGTTCGCTGACCGTATCCGTTTTGGAGGTGAGAAATATGACCGGAATGCCGGCGGTCCGGGGATTGCTCTTTAGGGTTCCTATAGCCTCATACCCGTTGATTTCGGGCATAACCACATCCAGCAGGATCAGATCCGGCAGGGTCTGCTCAAGAAACTGGAACAGTTTTTCAGCGCTTGGCACGGTAAAGACGTTGTACCGCTCCATGAGCGTATTTCTGGCCAGCTTTAAGTTAACCGGATTATCATCCACGAGGACAACTTTCTTTTTTCCATCCTGCATAATAGGCCCCTAAAGAGGATACGGATAGTACCGCCCCAGTATAGCATAGAACATCACTTTTTCAATAGCATCCGGGAATTCCTAATTATAATTATATAGAAGAAAAACCTCCGCCGATTTTACCGGATTTTTACAGATTGATCAAAAATAAAAAGGCATATATAATAAAATTTGCTTCAAATGTTAAATTTTGAGGCAATAGAGCCAGTTTCAAAACTCGGTTAGTCTTGAAACTGGCTCTGCAAAAGAGGCCTAAAGGCTCGCTTTTGCATTTAAATCTAAGGTTGCTGTTTCAAAACTGAAGTTTTGAAACCGATTCAATAAGGTAAATATAGCACATAATAGGGTATTTTTATAGCTGATTTTGCAGCTGCCATGGGTATGATCCGGCGTTGCCCATGGACTTATTCAGAAAAGAGGCAAATTATGAAATTATCATTAAAAGTATCCTTAATCGTTGGAGCGTTGGTGCTTATCTTTATGGCCGGTTTGGCCCTTGTCTCCGATACGATAGCTTCGGGAATTATCGAAGGAACCGCTAAAAAATCCCTGCAAAGCCAGTCGCAAATCGCGGCCCGGCTTATCTCCGAGAGCATCGTTGAGGGGAAGCTCAATGTGCTCTACGAACTGGCAAACCGCGCCCGGACCAAGACCATGGACTGGGAAACCCAGCGGAACAGCCTCCTTCCGGAGATTGACCGCCACGGGTATATAGAGTTTTTCATTGTCGCTCCGGACGGGACCGCCCGTTATATGACAGATGACAGTACCGCAAACCTTGCGGACCGGGATTACGTTCAAAAATCCCTGGCCGGGCAATCGGTTGTTTCGGACGTGCTTATAAGCCGGCAGACAGGCAAGCCGGGGGTGATATTTGCGGCCCCCATCATGGTTGACGACAAGGTGGCGGGGGTTCTGGCGGGGAGGCGGGACGGCGCGGTCCTCTCGGACATGACCAAGCAAATCACCATAGGGAAAACCGGTTATATCTATATGATCAACTCCCAGGGTACGATTATCTGCCACCCCGATACGGATCTGGTGTACAATCAGTTTAATCCGATAGAAGAGGCGGCAACAGATCCTTCCCTGCAGTCCATGGCGCTGTTTCTGGAGGGCATAGTGCATAACAGCAGTGATGTTGCCGCATACACCTTTAACGGAAAATCCCTTATCGGCGCAGGCGCGAAGGTCCCCAACACGGACTGGTTTTTGGTTGGAACCGAAGAAAAGAGTGAATACTTCTTTGAAATAAACCAGATGCTGGTAAAAACCCTCACCATCGCCGGAGCAGCGGCTATTCTCGCGGTGTTCATCTTTATATCCGTATTGCGCGTCTTCCTTATCAAGCCTATCATCGAAATTGAGTCCGCCGCGCAAGCCCTGGCGAACATGGACTTTAACCTCAATATTCCCCGGGACCGGAAGGATGAAATCGGGGACGTACAGCGGGCATTTCATACCATTCGGGATGAGCTTAAGAAGACTATTACCGATATTAATAACGAACACCTGGGACAGAAAAACGTCAGCGGGAACCTCCATGTCTCCATCCGGGAATCTTCCGACGGGCTGGGGGTTATCTCCCGTAACATGGAGGCGGTACAGAATAAAACCGACGCCCAGATGGATTCGGTAGTTCAAACCGCCGATTCGGTGGAGGGTATCATCACCCATATCCATTCCCTGGAAAACGCGGTGGATATTCAGGCCGATACCATTTCCCGGTCTTCCGAATCAATCGAACAGATGGTGGGAGACATTGATTCGGTCCGCACAGTGGTACATCAGGCCCACGAGACCACCGGAAACCTCAGCAGGTCCTCCGAAGCGGGCCGGAAAATGTTGAATAATCTCACGGAAGAACTCACCAGAATTGCGGATCAATCGGCGTTTCTGGAAGAGGCCAACGCTGCTCTGGTAAATATCGCGGCCCAGACGAACATTCTCGCCATGAACGCGGCCATAGAAGCGGCCCACGCGGGGGAAGCGGGAAAGGGATTCGCGGTGGTAGCCGGGGAAGTACGGAGCCTTGCGGAACTGTCGAACAAGGAATCGACATCCATTTCCAATGAAATAAAAAATATGCGGGACGGTATCGAAAAGATGCGGCAGGTATCCACCGGAACCGTCGATACCCTGGGCAGCATGTTTACCGAAGTAACCGATATGCAGGCATCCCTAAATTCGGTAAATACCGCGGTGGAAGCCCAGGCGTCAAACGGAACCCAGGTACTCAATGCGTTAACGAGTCTGCGGGAAACGACCGAACAGGTCCGTACCGGTTCCGACGAGATACAAAAAGAAAGCGATGCCATCTATAATATGGTAGAAAGTCTGAAAAATATATCCAAGGATGTAAATGACAGTATCCTGGATGTACAAATGGCAAGTAAAAAAATTGCAGAGTCCCTTGAAATTGCGCAGAAAATTGCCGAGGGGCATTATCTTATACCCCCGGACCAATCTTAAGCCTGTAATAATCGAGGTGTGGTATGTTGTTAGTAAAGAGCAAAAAAAAGATTGAAACGGTGCAGGAGCCGGCTCCCCGGGCGCCCCGCTATGGCTGCCTAGTCAGGGTCGGTATTAATGGCTTTGAAGGTGAAGCTATCCTGAGAAATATCAGCAGCGGGGGGTTCCTTATGGAAAGCAGAACCTATGCGGCAATTGCAGTGGGCGATCATTATACCATGCAGATAAAACCCGAAGCCGCTTCCGGGGTGAAGCTTTTTGAACTGGAGGTTGAAGTCCGCTGGATACAAAGTACCGAAACTAAGTTTAGCGCCGGCTTTCTGGTTGTCAGGCCTCCCACCGGCAGGACTTTCGAGAAATACCTTGACCATATAAAAACCCAAAGCCGGCGGTAAAGGACGCCGCTATGATGGAATTGTCCGAGTTCTTATACAGTAGGGGATCATCCCTCTGTCTACTTACAATTCGGGTGCTTTCCGGATTCGATCTTCTCGCCGATATTGGTTTGGTGGTGTAGTATGTCCTGGCCGGCCATACTGTATTTTTTAAGTTTCCTCTCCCTGGGCCTGGGGCTGTATATCCTATATCTGAGCGGTAGATCCGGCAGGATCAACTGGATACTGCCCCTGGTCTCCGTTGATGTGGCGGTTTGGATTATCGGTGTGGCCATAGCAACAGAGAGCCGGTCCCCTTTTATAGTTGGCGCCGCCCTTATCGTGACCGAGATTGCCATCAACGTAGCGTTGCCCCTGATAACCTGTTTTCAGGTTTCTTTTAATAACAGCCGGCTTGCCCGGATAATAGTATGGCCGCAAATCTTCGGCGCCGTCATGGCAATCTTCTTTATCGTTTTCCAGGGATACCGGGAGGTGGAATATACAAACGGAGCGATAAACCTGATGCTGATAAAAAACCCGGCCTTCTACTATGCTCTTTTTTTTAGTATAATTTCTCCTCTTTTAAACAGCCTTATTGTACTGCGGATAATTATGACCCTGGACTATATCCGGAATCTCCGTCAGGGCATAGTTTGGATTGTGGTTTTTCTTATCGGCATTGTGTGGCTCGTGGTGCGTTTTGATTTCCCCGCCACCTACAAGTATGGGTGTTTCATGGTGTTTTTCTTGCTGATAAACGCCTTCTATTACAGTGAACATTACCAGCCTGTAGTAACTTCAGCGGCCAATCTGGTAAATTACATCTATTACATGACAAAGATCCCGCTTTTGATTTTGGACAGAGATGGAAAGATACTCCTGGCAAACAACAGCGCCCTTTCATTTTTTGAAAAGACCCGGAACGAATTTATCGGAATGTACATGACGGATATCCTGGATCCCGGAGACAAAACGCTGGTTTTTGCAAAAACCGCTGCGGAGGGAAATCGAATCAACCGGATTGAGGCAAGGGCCCTGAATAGCAATGCCAGATGCGAAATAGACATTACCTATGTATATGACAAATATAAAGAATTCTATTGCGCTATATTGTTTATCAGCGATATTACCGACAAGATAAACCTTATCGCCGAACTTGAAGAGGCCAAACGCAGGGCGGAACTGGCGAACCAGGCAAAAAGCAGTTTCCTTGCCAACACCAGCCACGAGATCCGTACCCCCATGAACGCCATAATCGGTATGTCGGAATTGATCCTCCGGGAAAAAATATCCACCGAAGTCTATGAATATACCATGGGCATAAAGCAGGCGGGGGCAAACCTCTTATCCATCATCAACGGCATTCTGGATTTTTCAAAGATTGAATCGGGCAAGCTGGAGATCATTCCCGTTCATTACTATTTTAGATCCCTCATCAACGATGTTATCAATATCATCCGTATCCGGACCATAGAAAAGTCCCTGGTCTTTATCACCAACATTGATTCCACCCTGCCCAACGACCTCATCGGGGATGAGGGGCGGATCAGGCAGATACTGCTGAATCTGCTGGGGAACGCGGTGAAGTATACGCCCCAGGGTTTTATCAAACTTTCCATAGCTGCGGAGGAATCATCGGACCGGGACTTTGTGATGAAAATAGCGGTTGAGGACTGCGGTATCGGGATTAAAGAAGAGCATCTGGACAAGGTATTCGGGGAATTTATCCAGGTTGATATGGCGGCCAACCGGGGCGTTGAGGGAAGCGGCCTGGGGCTGGCCATAACCAAGGGGCTTTGCCTCGCCATGGGCGGCGACATAACGGTACGCAGCGTCTACGGCAAGGGAAGCATCTTTACCGTCAAGATTCCGCAAAAAATAAATTCCGGTGAACGGTTTGCTTCCCTTGAAAATCCGCAGGAACAAATGTCATTGCTCTATGAAAACCGGAAGATAAACGCGGATTCCCTATGCTGGTCCCTGGACAATCTGGGAGTTCCCTATGTCCTGGCAGCCACTGAGGAGGCGTTTCTTGAAGCCCTGCGCCGGGACCATGACGAAACTCGCAAGTACGCCTGTATATTTATAGCCCAGACCCTGTATGTCCGGCTGCAGCCCCTTCTTAAGGATATGAAACTCAAGTCCCGCCTGATTCTCCTGGCCGATTACGGCTCCGAGTCGGGAGTCCACAACATCCGCTTCCTCACCCTGCCGGCGCACACCCTATCCATAGCGGATATTATGAACTACCGGATCGATATGCGGGGCACTAAAAAGGAGCGGGCTGCCGCAAAGTTTACGGCGCCTTCCGCCCGGGTCCTGATCGTAGACGACGTTACCACCAACCTGAAGGTTGCCCAGGGTCTCCTGCTGCCATATAATATGATCATCGACACCTGTACCACCGGCGCCGCATCAATAGAACTTTTCAAGAAGAACAAATACGACCTGATATTTATGGATCACATGATGCCCGGCATGGACGGCATCGAGGCGGCCGCCGCTATCCGGGCCTGGGAAAAGGAACACGCCCCAGAGTTTCCAAAAGAGACTCCCATTATAGCCCTTACCGCCAACGCTCTTTCCGGCATGAAGGAAATGTTCCTGCTCCGGGGCTTTAACGATTACCTGGCCAAGCCTATTGAGATGTTTAAGCTGCATCAAATCATGAGAAGATGGGTACCCCAGGAAAAGCAGATCCGGGAGAAACTGCGCTATGGGGCCAATACCGGTGATCCTTCCCAATCCGTCCTATTTGACGGAAAAACGGTTGAAGGGATAGACCTTGCGGCGGGAATGGAACGGTACATGAACGGTTTTGTCTATCTGGAAATCCTCCGTTCCTATGCCGCCACCATGCCGGATTTTCTCGAAACCCTGCGGGACGTTTCAAGGGAAACCCTGGACCGCTACATCATCACGGTCCATGGGATAAAGGGAACGAGCTACCAAATCTGCGCCGGAGAAGCGGGCAGGGAAGCGGATATTCTGGAAACCGCTGCCAGGGCAAAGGACTGGAAAACCATAGAGGACCGGAACGGCAATTTTATCAAAACCATGGAAAGGCTGCTTCAAAATCTGGACCGTTTTCTGACAGAACTGGAAGAACGGTCCCTTAGTGAAAACACTGGAGAGAGGAGAACTACCATGACCGGACAGGAAGGGAAAAAAATAATTCTGGCGGTGGACGATATGCCGCTGAACCTTACCGCCATCAGAACCATTCTACGGGACAATTTTGACATACGGCTTGCCAAATCACCCATAGCGGCCCTGGCCATATTGAATTCCGTTAAGGTGGATCTTGCACTGGTGGATATCGAAATGCCGGAAATGTCGGGGTTTGAGTTTGTGGAACAGCTGCGGAACAATCCCGGGTATTCCGAACAAAAGGACATCCCCATCATCTTTGTTACCTCCCATGAAACGCCGGATGTTATTGAGCGGATAGTTTCCTGCGGCGCCGGTTATGTGGTAAAGCCGGTTGTCCCCCGGATACTGCTGGAGAAAGTCAACTCGATCCTGAATGCCGGGGAAAAGAAAAACCTCATACCTGAGTATTCTTAATGGCAGTAAAAACGAAAATCCCAGGGCGTTCCCAAAACTTCAGCGTTGGGAACGCAGCTTTTTCAGGATTGGCCTCTATTTTTTCAGCCGCGGGATTGCTGTTGCTTCTTTGCGGGTGCGCCGGCATAGGGGCGAAACCCGATGCCCGGGAAAACGCTTTTTATATCGACCTGAACGGCTTCCCCCTTTACGCAAAAAACGGTTTTGATCCCGCCGATACCGCGGTGGTTCCGGATAGTGCGGACGGTTCCTGGCTGGTGAAGGGACCGGAACGGAAGGGAGTGGCAGACGTAGAATCCCTGGGGCTGCCGGATATGCCCCGGCGTTTTTTCCTTTCCCCCTTTAAGGAAAAAGACCGGGAATACACCATGCTGATACCTTTTACCGTGGAGGCGGAACAGTTTGAAAAAATACGGGGAGAAAAGCCCTTCCAGCCGGGGATATTTCTGGCCGCCCTGGGGAATAACTGGGAAATATTTTTCAATGGCCGCCTGGTAAAATCGGAGATCCATATGGACGAGGATGGGCAAATCAAGTCCGGCAGAGGCTGGCGCTATGTTTCATTTCCCCTGGACAGTTCCGCCTTTGTCCGGGGAACCAATATACTGGCATTCCGCATTGTGGGGGCGCCCCACTTTGACATAACGGGCCTGTGGTATGAAAATCCCTATTATATCGGCGACTACGAGGTCATCCGGAAAAATCACGATGAATCTCTGGTGATGGCCTTCTGCGCGGTGTATTTTTTTGTAGGACTTTACCATTTTTTGCTTTTTTTAAGCCGGCCCCGGGATCGGTATAACCTCTATTACTGTTTTTTTTCCATTCTTCTGGGGATTTATTTTCTCATGAGAAGCAACACGATCTACAACTTTATCCCAAACACCGATATTACCCTCCGGCTTGAATACGCAAGTCTCTATTCACTGATATTCCTGCAGGCGGCTTTTTTGGAACACCTCAATTTCGGAAAAACCACCATAATCAGCAGGATATGCGGGGGGCTATGCCTTCTCTGTACCGTTGCCCAGGGAATATTTTCAAACTCCTTTGGGGACGATGTCCTTTATGTATGGTGGGTGGTTGCCCTATTGGAGCTTGTGTATGTCCTTGGCTACGATATGGGGTATGTATTTTTTCGTGATTTCAGGACCCGATGGAGATCCGCCGGAAAGCGTCCCCTGCCGAAAGCTCTTTGGTTATCCCTCGCCGGAACACCCTTGGGCAACATTATAATCGGCGCCGCCATCATGGGTGTTACCGCGATCATTGATATTGTTAACAGCATTTATTTACGTTACGGCATTATTAACGTCAGCCGCATCGGTATATTTATCTTCACCATTACTACCACCGTTATTCTAGCCCGGCGTTTCGGCGTCCTGTTCCGCCGGCTTGACGAGATGAACACCCTGCTGGAAAAATCCAACCTGAATCTGGAGGCCACGGTACAGGAACGGACCCGGGAACTGAAACTACAAACCGAGGTGGCGCAGTCCGCGTCCCGGGCCAAGAGCGATTTTCTGGCCCGGATGAGCCACGAGATCCGCACCCCCCTTAACGCCGTCCTCGGCTTGTCGGAGGTGGAACTCCAGGGCAGCCCCCCCGAAAGAACAAGGCTCAATCTGGAAAAAATTCACCACTCCGGTTCCCACCTCCTGGAGATTATCAACGACATTCTGGATCTTTCAAAGATCGAATCGGGAAAATTTGAAGTTATCCCGGTGGAGTACGAAATCTGCGATGTGATCAACGATGTGATCCAGCTTAACATTGTGCGGATCGGTATAAAGCCGATTGAGTTCAAACTGGATATCGATGAGACTATCCCCTCAAAGTTCTACGGCGATGAACTGCGGATGAAACAGATCTTCAGCAACCTCCTCTCCAACGCCTTTAAGTACACCGAGGAAGGAAGGGTCCGCCTCTCGGTGGGTTGGGAACGGCGGGGAAACACGGCGCTGCTCGGATTTGTGGTGGAGGATACCGGCAGGGGGATTAAACGGGAGGATTTGGAAAAGCTCTTTTCCGAATATACCCAATTTGAGACGGTGGCTAACCGGCGTATCGAAGGAACCGGCCTGGGACTTTCCATTACCCGGGGGCTGGTGGAAAGGATGGGGGGAAGCATCACCGCGGAAAGCGAGTACGGCAGGGGCAGCATTTTTCGGGTGAAACTGCCCCAGGGAATCGTCGATGAGAGACCTATCGGCTTTGAGCATGCAGAAAACTTGCGGAATCTTCATTTTATCTCTGACGGGAACCGGAGGACCAGCCTGATCCGTTCTTACATGCCCTACGGGAAGGTACTGGTGGTGGACGATCTTGAGACAAACCTGGATGTGATGAAAGGGCTTTTAATGCCCTACGGCCTCAGGGTGGATACGGTTCTGAGCGGCCGGGAAGCGATAGAACGCATCAAAATGGAGGAAGTCCGCTATGACCTGGTGTTTATGGATCACATGATGCCCGAACTGGACGGGATAGAGGCGGCGAGGATTATCAGAAACGAGATCAGGAGTCCCTATGCGCAGCAGGTAGTCATTGTGGCCTTAACCGCCAACGCGGTTGCGGGAAACAAGGAAATGTTTCTGGATAACGGTTTCACCGATTTCATTTCCAAGCCCATCGACATAAACCAGTTGGATGTGATTTTGAACCGCTGGATTCGGGACAAACAGAGCGAGGCGGTTTTACAAGACGCGGCGAAACAGGATTCGGAACGGACCGAAGCCGCTTTCAACCAGGGGCAGCTTGATGAAGCGGGAAAGTGGCTTTTGGGACATCCCCTGGGGGAGATAGATTTTGCGGCAGCCCTGCTGCGCTACGGCAACAGCGGAACGGTCTATATACCGATACTTAAATCCTTTATTACCCATACACCGGTTTTGCTGGAGAAGATGGGCATCCATCTTGAAACATCGCTGCCGGATTATGCGATAGAAGTCCACGGTCTCAAGGGGACCTGTAACGCGATTGGCGCGGGCGGGATAGCGGCAATAGCAGGGGAACTGGAACTTGCTGTCCAAGAGGGGAATTTTGATCTGGTACGGCAGAGATACGAAACGCTGCGGAAACAGGCCCTGGCATTGACGGAACGGCTTAAAGCCCTGTTGGACGAATGGGAAGCCGGTCTGCCGGGAGAAGAAAAGGAACCACGGGTCAAACCAGAGCGGGAGCTGCTGGCCCGTTTATCCGCTGCCGCGGGAGCATTCAACGCTAACGCAACCGAAGAGATCCTTGGGGAACTGGAGCGTTACCGGTATGAACAGGGGCAGGAAATTATTGAATGGCTTCGGGAACAGGCTGAGAATTTCGACTACGACATCATGCACCGGCGGCTGGAAGAATTCCTGGATGTTTAGCCGGTTCCCAATTTGGTTATTTTGCAGCCGGCTCTTCTGTGCAGGGATAGTACGAAAAATCCGGTTGGTACGGAAACTTCGTTTTCGGTTACCGCCTGTGCCGGGCATGCCTAAAAACATGCGCCTTGACACTGCTGCGCGGTAAGTATAGGATGCTTTCAAGGAAACAGGGTTCATGGTGAAAAAATTAAAGAAAATTATTTACCCCTATATTTTTTCTGATGATATTCCCATAGAAGCAAAGATGCTCAATGTGGTATTTTTCTGCGGCATATTCTTCGCTTCCGCCGCGGTGATTACCCGCATCCTTATGGGGGCAAAGCCTTTTCTCATTCTTGTGGGGCTGTTTATAGTCCTTTCTATCGCTGTTCTGATATATATCTCCAACCGCTTTCATCTGTATACCGCCTGTACCTGGATCACGATAATCGCCATCTGCGACATTTTTCTGCCTGCCGCCTATTTTCTTCTCGGCGGCGTTGCGGGCAGTTCTGTGGCATACTTTGTATTGAGTTTGGTTCTTGTCTTTCTTTTGTCCAAGGGAAGAGGCGGCATGGCCTTTTGTGTTACCCATCTTATGCTGGTTTTTGCCTGCTACTATATTAGTTACCGTTACCCGAATCTGGTGGCCCGTCCGGCCTACCGGAACTTTTTCGTGTATCTGGATCATATCCAGTCTTTCCTTATTGTGGGAGGATGCATCGGCGTCATCTTCAAATTTCAAAACAAAGTGTACTTCATGGAAAAGAAAAAAGAGGTTCTCGCCCGCGCCGAGATCCTTCAGCAGGATAAACTGCTGCGCGCGGTAAAGGACGCGGCGGAGACGCTGTTTTCGCCGGATACGGATCGATTTGAAGAATTTCTGCGGGAAGGCATGGAAATCCTGGCCCGCTGTGTTGATGTTGATCGCGTATTCATCTGGAAAACCCGGATAATTGACGGAGATGCTTATCACCAGCCGGTTTTTCACTGGGCAAAGGATCCCGGACAGCAGGCGAACGATCTGAAGAGTTTTTATTTTTTTCGTAAGGCGGAATCCGTTGGGACGACACAATTTTTCAAGAAGCTGTCGATAAACGGCCCCGTCACTTCCCTTGACCCGGAACTGCGGGACCTCATTGCCCCTTACGGCGCACGGTCCACCCTGATGATCCCCCTGTTTTTGCACAACCAAGTTTGGGGTTTCGTCAGCTTTGACGACTGCCGTCGGGAACGGTATTTTTCCTCCTCGGAAGAAAATATCCTGCGATCCGGCAGCCTGCTGCTTGCCGATGCCGCGATACGCAACGAAACGACACAGAACCTTATCGACGCGCGAGAGGAGGCCCTTGCCAGTACCAAGGCAAAGAGCAGATTTCTTGCCCGGATGAGCCACGAGATCCGCACCCCCCTTAACGCCATCCTCGGTCTTTCGGAGGTGGAACTTCAAAACGTTCTTCCCAACAGTACCCGCCTTAATCTTGAAAAAATATACGGCTCCGGCTCCCACCTGCTGGAGATCGTCAACGACATTTTGGATATTTCAAAAATCGAGAGCGGCAATTTTGAAATCTTTCCCACCGGTTACGAATTTGCCGGCCTCATCAATGACACGGTACAGCTTAACATCACGCGGATTGGTTCAAAGCCCATCGAATTCAAATTGGAGATCGATGAAACCATTCCTTCAGGGCTCTATGGTGACGAAGTGCGGGTCAAACAGATCCTCAACAATCTCCTCTCCAATGCCTTCAAATATACCGATGCCGGGGAAATCCGTTTGTCAATAACCTGGGAACGGCAGGGGGACGACGCCTGGCTGCGTTTTACGGTGAAGGATACCGGCAGGGGGATTAAAAAAGAAGATTTGGCAAAGCTCTTTTCCGAATACACCCAGTTTGATACGGCGGCGAACCGGCGGATTGAAGGGACGGGCTTAGGCCTCTCCATCACCAAGGGACTGGTGGAGAAAATGATGGGAACCATAACGGTGGAAAGCGAGTACCTCACGGGCAGCGTTTTCCGGGTTACCCTGCCCCAGGGGATACTGGACGAAAAGCCCATCGGCGGGGAAATGGTGGAGAATCTCCGTAATTTTCGCTTTATCGAAGATCGGGGCCGAAGCCGGGGAAATACCCTGATCCGTTCCTGGATGCCCTACGGGAAGGTACTGGTGGTGGACGATCTTGAGACAAACCTGGATGTGATGAAGGGACTTTTAATGCCCTACGGCCTCAGGGTGGATACGGTCTTGAGCGGCCGGGAAGCGGTAGAACGCATCAGGGCGGAAGAAGTCCGCTATGACCTGATTTTTATGGATCACATGATGCCTGAAATGGACGGGATGGAGGCGGCGAGGATTATCAGAAACGAGATCGGAAGCCCCTATGCGCGGCAGGTAATCATTGTGGCCTTAACCGCCAATGCGGTGGCGGGAAACAGGGAGATGTTTCTGGAAAATGGTTTTAACGACTTCATCCCCAAGCCTATCGATATAAAGCGGCTGGATATGGCGCTGAACTGCTGGATCCGGGACAAACAGAGCGAGGCGGTCTTACAAGACGCGGAGCAGCAGAATTTGGCTCGAACAGCCGGCTTCAACCAGGGACAGCTTGATGAAGCGGGAACGTGGATTTTGAAACATCCCCTGGAGGAAATAGATTTTGCGGCGGCTCTGATGCGTTACGGCAACAGCGGGGCGGTCTATATACCGATGCTTACATCCTTCGTTACCCATACGCCGCTTTTGCTGGAGAAGATGGGCATCCACCTTGAAACATCCCTGCCGGATTACGCCATAGAAGTCCACGGTCTCAAGGGGACCTGTAACGCGATTGGCGCGGGCGGGATAGCGGCACTAGCAGGGGAACTGGAACTTGCCGCCCAAGCGGGGAATGTTGATCTGATACGGCAGAACGACGGAAGGCTGCGGAAGCAGGCCCTGGCATTGACGGAACGGCTTAACGCCCTGCTGGACGAATGGGAGGCCGGCCTGCCAAAAGAGGAAAAAGAACCACGGGCCGAACCGGAGCGGGCGCTGCTGGCCCGTTTATCCACCGCCGCCGCGGAATTTAACTCCAGTGTAACCGAGGAGATCCTTGGGGAACTGGATCGTTACCGGTATGAACAGGGGCAGGAAATTATTGAATGGCTTCGGGAACAAGCGGAGAATTTCGATTACGACGCCATACATAAAAGGCTGGAAGAATTCCTGGGTACTATTTGACCGTGATAGCCATTGTCAAACTGGTTTAATGGGTGTACCGTAAATTATAGAAAGTCTTGTTTATGGGGGGATATATTCATGATAAGAATGCTGACGGCCCATACTTTCGAGATTGACGATACGGACGCCGCGGTTCGGGAGATTCAGGAACAACTACAGAGCCAGGGCAGTTTCCTGAAAAACACCGTGGGGCTTCTGTTTTGTTATCTGGATTTTATCCAATCAGGAACGGCGGAGGCCATCTGCAAAGCCCTGCCCTTTGATACGCTGGGTTGTACCACCATGGGAGCGGCAGTGCCGGTAGCCGAGAGCGACCTCATCCTTACCCTGACGGTTCTCACCAGCGATGATGTCGAATTCCATACGGGCCTTTCCGATCCCCTGACCGAAGACGAAGAAGGACGGATCGCCAGGGTCTACCGGGAACTGGCAGTGTCCCTGCAAGGTCCTCCGTCCATGATTTTTGTTATCACCCCCTCCCTGTACAATCTGGCGGGGGATACGGTGGTCGACATTCTGGACCGGGAATCCCGGGGGGCGCCGATCCTCGGCACCGGCGCCCTGGACGTGGACACAAAAATAAGGACTCCCAAAACCCTCTATGAGGGAACGGCTTATGCCGGCAGAATGCCGATCCTGCTCTTTTCGGGGAATCTGGCGCCCCGGTTTTTTGTTGATTCCATCTGGAAGCACAATATCTACAACCAAAAAGCCCTGGTTACCGCGGCGGAGGGAAACCGGATGATCAGGGTGAACGACATCCCCGCCGCGGAATACATGAAAAAAATCGGCCTCATCACCGAAGCGAAGCTGGATATGCTTTTCGTGTTTCCCCTTGCCATAGACTCAGGCGGCAGCGCCCCGCCGAAAGTCTTTATCATACATGCCATCAATGATGACGGCAGCCTGACCTGCAGCGTCAACACACCTGCGGGATCTATCATACATATAGGTTCCCCCGGTTCCGGTGAAGTCATTAACAGCGCGAAAAATATTACCGGCGCGGCAAAAGAGGCCGAAGGGGAAGGGGTTCTGATCTTTTCCTGCATCAGCCGCAGTGTGATTCTGACAAATCCCCGGGAGGAGATGGAGGCGGTTCAGGAGGAATTTAAGGATTCAACGCTTCCCTATACCCTCGTCTATGCGGCAGGAGAAATCTGTCCGATCTATAGCGAAAAAGGGGCCGTGGTGAATCAATATCATAATTTTGCTATTATTTCCTGTGTGTTGGACAGTTACCCCCCCCCCCCCCCCCCCCCCCCCCCCCCCCCCCCCACCCTCGTCCGTACCGCCCCCTCCCCTTCTCCCCCC